>JAFSYF010000170.1 GCA_017443695.1 Butyrivibrio sp. | reverse complement strand
TTCGTACGTACCCGCCGGAACGATGTACGTCATGAGCATGACCACGACAATGATCAGGAAGAGAAGGACCGGTGTACTGGGCATCGAGAGCTTCTTTTTCTTTTCAAGTTCCGACATAGTTACTCCTTTCTTGTTTACACATAGAACGATAGTGAAGATAATTCCGAGATTTCGGCGGAGCATAGGATCGTTAGAAAGGTCCTGCTATGCAGAGCTTGATTTACAGTCTTACCAAAGATGCCGACACGTCCGCAGAATATTATAAGTGTGAATATTGTATAAAAAAACCATGAAAAATACATAGTTTATCAACACTTTTGCATAATCATAAAATCATTTTCGCAAAAATCCATAAAACAGACCGCAAACTAATTAAAAAAAGCCTCTCCCTTTTCACAGGGAGAGGCTGCTGAGGTTTTCAGCGTTACTGTCGGGTCACGGCTTTTCCTTCGCCTTCCTGGCAAATCCGATGGCGCAGAACACGATCGCGCCGCCCATAATGGGCAGGTTGACCATGCGATAGCCTTCCAGATACCGGCTCGCCAGCAGGACGAGTCCGGAGGCGGCGAAGATGCTCAGCACCACCTGGGTGCGTGTCGCGCCGCCCATGATGAGGGCGATCAGGATCGCAATGATCGACAGGATAGATGGCAAAAATGCCAGGATGTACGCCATGGTTTAGAAGGGTCCGAGGTGGATCATATGAGCGATGAGAACCATAGCCATACCTGCCAGGAATTCCGTGAGCAGGATGGGCCAGTAGGCCTTCATCCACTTGTCCCATGGAATCTTGGCCAGGCCGAGGAATGCCATGAAGTAGCCGGAGGTCGGCGTAAAGACGTTCGTTAAGCCGTCGCCGATCTGGAAGGCAACGCAGGCGGTCTGACGGGTGACGCCCACCAGGTCGGCGAGCGGAGCCATCAGAGGCATGGTAACGGCTGCCTGTCCGGAACCGGACGGAACGAGGATGTTCATGAGGCACTGTACGATGTACATGCCGCCGGCAGATACGGCGGAGGGGAAGTGGCCCAGAACGCCTGCGCAGGCGTGCAGTAGGGTGTGCATGATGTTGCCTGCGGTGAGGACGACCAGGATGCCGCGGGCGAAACCGACGACCAGAGCGCCGACGGCAACGTCTGCCATACCCTTGGCCATTCTTTCGCCCCACTGGCTGGGAGTGAGTCCGCCCCAGGCGGCTGCCCAGATGCTCATCAGGAAGAAGTCAGCGCAGAACTGACCATACCACCATTTGAGCTTCATGGAGCCGTAAACCAGCATGACGATGGAGAAGAGGAATCCCAGAACGATCATGACCTGACGGAAGCCGAACGGGTTCTCTTCCAGGTTGAAGTTCATCTTTTCATCTCTTGCCTGGTCGATCTCATAGACCGGGGACAGCTGGGGATTTGCCTTGACTTTGGAGGCGTGTCTCCAGATGAAGAAGACGGAGATGAGGAAGAAGACGACCAGCATGACGCTGCGGAAGCCTGCGCCGGAGAACAGCGGCAGTTCCGCGATGCCCTGAGCGACGCCCTCGGTGTACGGGTTCATCATGGAGCCCATGAAACCGGAACCTGCGCCGATCAGGATGATGCCGGCCGCGGTGAGGGAGTCAAATCCCAGCGCCAGGCACAGCGGGAGCACGATGGGGATGTATACCAGCAGACCTTCGGCGGCACCGGTGGTGCAGCCCAGGAAGCAGTAGTACGCCATCAGAACAGGAATTACTAATTTCTCCTTGCCCTTGATCGCCATAGCGATACGGACCAGCAGCGCCTGGACGGCTCCGGTGGACACCATGACAGCGATGGAACTGCCCATGATGAACACCAGGAATATGATATCGGCGACTGCATACATACCGTCGAATACCGCTTTCGCGACACCGAACGGCGTTACGGGGGTCTTGTCGACATAATGGAATGTCTCGGGGTCGACAAGGGTACGACCGTCGTCGTTCACGTAGGTATCGTAGTTACCTGCGGGAACGATATACGTCAGGATGGCGCATATGATGATGACGATCGTCAGAAGAGTATAGATGTGAGGTACACTAAACTTCTTCTTCTTTGTTTCTGCATTGTCCATAGGGAACCTCCTTCCAGAAACAAGACGATGGAATTGAGTATAATTGCGAACGGCTCCCGAAGGAACCGGATACAACCGAACGGATCAGTCGTTTACGTGCGTGAATTCCTCCTTGATCTCCGCGAGGAATTCGGGCTCGGTCATCAGATCGATGCCGGTGGCCGTAAAGGCCTTGATATACAGCAGAGCCATCTCCATGGCTTCGTCCGTGCCGGCGGCCTCTTCCATATACGGCGTGTGGATGCCCATCAGGTCGCCCTCCGGGCTGTCTGCGATCTTGCACAGCAGCTGGATGCAGGGAACGCGGTAGGACACGTTGCCCAGATCCGAGGCGCCGGGATGATTCTTGCCGTTGAACCAGTAACAGGGAACGCCCTGTTCTTCCACGTAGCTCGTCGCCCTTCTGGACAGGACCTGGTTGGAGAACGTGTCCATATAGGCGCCGTTGCCGACTTCCAGTTCCAACCGGCAGCCGGTGGCCAGGGCTTCGCCCTTGCAGATGTTCTCGATCTTTGCCACCAGTTCCTCGGCATACTTCTTGCGGTTGGCCCGCACGAAGATCTCGCCGCCGGTGTGTTCGTGGATGATGCCGGGGGTCTTGCCGCCCTCCCGGATATGATAGGAGATCCGGGCGTCGTCCTTCGTCTGCTGCCGCAGGAAGCCGATGGCGATGTGGGTGAGCTCGATGGCGTCCAGCGCGTTGATCCCTTCATGAGGCGCAGCACCCGCATGGGCCGCTTTGCCATAAAAATCGATGTGGATCGTGTACAGCGCCGTGGAGTTCCAGGAGTCG
>JAFSYF010000169.1 GCA_017443695.1 Butyrivibrio sp. | reverse complement strand
TGTACCGGATGCCGAAGCTGAATGAGTGGCTCTATATCCGCCTGCCGGCTCTCTTCGGCGGCGGACGTAAGACGGAGACAGATGCCGGGAACCGGCCGGAGAATGCAGGATGATCATCGAACTGAACGACATTGGTAAGAGCTACCATGGCCGCCCGGTGCTGTCGCATTTCACCATGAATTTCGAGTCGGACCACAGCTATATCGTCACGGGGCCGGCGGGGTCAGGCAAGACGACACTGATCCGGATCCTGCTGCACCTGGAGCGCCCGGATGAGGGAAAGATGAGTCTGCTGGGAGACTACAAGTATCCCTATCTCAACGCGGGGGTGGTGTTCCAGGAGGACCGGCTTATCATGCAGGCGACGGCGATTCGGAATGTGACGATGGTCAACCGGAACAACTATGCCATGGTCGCCAAGGAGGAACTGGATAAGCTGCTGCCTGCCGGCTGCGCGGAGAAGCGGGTGGGAGAGCTGACGAAGGAGCAGCGCCGGCTCGTGGCCATCGTGCGGGCCTGCTGTGTGCCCTTCGACATGCTGATCCTGGATGAGCCTTTCGCGGGGCTCTCGGCGGAGACGCGTGCCCGGGTCATCCCCTACATCCGTGACAAGCAATCGACGAATCCGCTCCTAATCGCGACGAGGAACCCGGAGGGACTGAATTTCGGCCGTATCATAGAGTTATGATGAATTGAATGCCGGAGCATCCCGCGGGACGGTTCGCGAGCTTGCGACGAGCGCGAGCAGGCCGTCTGTGGGATGCGCCCGGAATCATCAGTCGAATTTGTCGTTTGCTGCATCTAAAAGTATTTGACATCTGAAGCGGCGTCTGATATGATAAAGAACGTGGCTGACACAGTCAAGGAGCGCTGGCATAGCACAGTCGGTAGTGCGTCGCATTGGTAGTGCGGAGGTCTCGGGTCCGATTCCCGATGCCAGCTTAGAGGGAGCAAGCCGGAATCCGGGATGTCGGATTTCGGTTTTTTCATATTATAACGAATAAGATGACGAAGAAGCAGCGGGCCCTCGTGGTGATCGAGCGGCTGAAAGAAGAATACCCCGATGCGGCATGCACACTGGATTACCGGGATGCATGGCAGCTGTTGGTGAGCGTGCGGCTGGCGGCCCAGTGTACGGATGCCCGGGTGGACCTGACAACGCCGCTCCTGTATGAGCGGTTCCCCACCGTGGCGGCCCTGGCGGAAGCGCCCGTGGAGGAGATCGAGGAGATCGTGCATCCCTGTGGCTTCTACCGGGCCAAGGCGCGGGACATCTCGGCCTGCATGAAAATCCTGCACACGCAGTACAATGACCGGGTACCGGATACCATGGAGGCGCTGCTGGCTCTGCCTGGGGTGGGACGCAAGAGCGCGAATCTGATTCTGGGGGATGTCTACGGTCAGCCGGCGATCGTGGTGGATACCCACTGTATCCGGCTGACCAACCTGATCGGCCTTGTGGACGATGAGAAGGATCCGGTGAAGGTGGAGATGGCGCTGCGGAAGATCATCCCGCCCGAGGAGGGAAACAACCTCTGCCACCGCTTCGTGCTGCACGGCCGCGCGGTCTGCGTGGCGAGAAGGCCCAACTGTACCGGATGCTGCCTGAAAGACGTATGTAAATTCGGCAGCAAGCAGATATAATGAATGAAGATTCTTTTTTCCTAAGGAGGTGTCGTATGAAATTCGAAATCATCGCCGTCTTTGCCCGCAGTCTGACATTCGAGATTACATCAGAGCAAGTACCCTATGAACTGGATACACCATATGAGATCGAGGTGGACGGGCAGGTCGTCGCCACCTCCAGGCGCCTCGTGGAGACGGTGACGGGGCTGACCCCGGGGCGGGAGATTGAGCTGGCGCTGTCCTGTCTGGGTGAGCGGATCAGCCAGCGGGTGTCGCTGAAGTCCGAGCCGGTGCGGCTGAATGTGCGGCAGTTCGGCGCGGCAGGAGACGGAACTCACAACGATACGGCGGCCATCCAGGCAGCGATCCAGGTGTGTCCGCAGAACGGGACGGTGTACCTGCCTGCTGGGACGTATCTCTCAGGGCCGCTGTTCCTGAAGAGTGATATGACCCTGGAACTGGGTGAGGGTGCGATGCTCCTGGGGGATCCGGACAGGACACATTACCCGGTGCTGCCCGGAATGGTACGGGCCACCAACGAGCATGATGAGTATAATTTCGGCACCTGGGAGGGGAATCCCCTGGGTTGTTTTGCCTCTCTGATCACGGCCATGGACTGCGCGGACATCGATATCGTGGGTCCCGGGGTCATCGATGGCGGCGCGATGCTGCCGGCGGCGGACTGGTGGCAGGTACACAGGGAGAAGAGAGGGGCGTGGCGCCCGAGGACCATCTTCCTCTCCCGCTGCAGGAATGTGCGGATGCAGAATGTGACCGTGCAGAATTCCCCGGCGTGGACGATCCACCCCTATTACAGCGATCACCTCCAGTTCCTGAATCTGTATATCCAGAATCCGTCGGATTCACCCAATACGGACGGCCTCGACCCGGAGAGCTGTGCCGATGTGCTGGTGGCGGGAACCAGGATCTCCGTGGGAGATGACTGTATGGCCATCAAGAGCGGCAAGTATTACATGGCGCAGGCGCACTACAAGCCGACCGTGGGGATCAGGGTGCGCAATTGCCTGCTGGAGCGGGGTCACGGCAGTGTCACCGTGGGCAGTGAATGTGCCGGTGGAGTGCAGGATGTGACGGTTAAAAACTGCATCTTCCGGGAAACGGACAGAGGGCTGCGTGTCAAGACCCGGCGTGGCCGCGGAGACCGCTCGCTGCTGGACCGGATCCTCTTTACGAACATCCGCATGGACCGGGTGCGGATGCCTTTTACCGTGAATATGTTCTATTTCTGTGACCCCGACGGGCACTCCAGCTTCGTGCAGGATCAGTCCGCGGCGGAAGTGACGGAGCTGACGCCGAAGATCGGGAGCATTACGGCGCGGAACATCGTCTGTACCGGGGCCAATGCCTGTCTGTTATGCGCCATCGGACTGCCGGAGATGCCCATTGGCCGGGTGGAGCTGGAGAACATCCGGGCGGATTTCCTGCCGGAGGGAGAGCGCCATGCAGAGCGCCCCGTGATGATGGACAATATCGAGGAGATGAGTGGACGCAGCGTGGTGGTGCGCAACTGTCAGACCCTGGTGCTGAAGAACGTGTCCATCGCCGGCAGCGCGGACGACGGGCCGGAGCTGGTGTATGTGGCAAAGCGTGAGATCGAGGGTCTGAACTACGAGGTGAAGGGATGAGAGAATACCATGTGAGCAGGGAGAAGCAGGAGGGTGCATATCCCACGATCTCCGCGGCGATTGGGGCAGCGTCGGAGGCGGGGCTCTCCGGGGATGAGACCGTCAGGATCCGGATCGACGCGGGAACCTACCGGGAGAAGGTTTTCACAGAGATTCCGCGGTTGATCCTGGAGGGCAGCGGGGAGGATCAGACCATCCTCACCTGGTCGGACGGCGCCTTCGACCCGTATACGGGGGAAGGAGAGCCGGAGAATGCGAAACGCGGCACCTTCCGCAGCTATACAGCGTTTCTGGGCGGCAGCTGCGTGGCGGTCCGGAATATGACGATCCGGAATGAGGCCGGCGAGGGGAAGGATGCCGGTCAGGCCCTGGCGGTCTATGCGGATGCGGATGTCTGCCTGTTTGAGCGGGTGACGATGACGAGCTGTCAGGATACCCTGTTCTGTGCGCCGTTACCGGACAAGGAGCGGCAGCCCCGGGGTTTTGTGGGCCCCAGGATGAACAGTGAAAGACGTCCGACCAGGCAGTACTATGTGGACTGCACCATCCTCGGGGATGTGGATTTCATTTTCGGCGGGGCGGACGCGGTGTTTGACGGCTGCCATATCATCTCTCACTGCAGAACCCGTGTGCAGGGGGAGACCAACGGCTATATCACGGCACCCAGCGGGAAGCGGGAGAGCCTGGGCATGGTATTCAGGGCGTGCAGGATTACGGCGGAGGAGGGGACACCCGAAGGCAGCGTGTATCTGGGACGCCCCTGGCGGCCGGAGGGAAAGAGTACCTTCCTGCACTGCCAGTACGATGAGAGCATCTCGCCGGGACGTTTCTCCGGGTGGAAGGGCGTAGAGGAACCGGAGCCGGAGGCAACCTTTGCGGAGTATGCGCCGGTGGATCTGCTGGGCGCACCGCTGTCTCTCGCGGCACGGCATGGCAATGCACAGGAGCTGACAGCGGAGGAGGCGGCTGTACCGGAGCAGGCAGCAACGGCACTGGCAGAAGCGGTACAGCGCACCGTCCGGATGATGCAGGATGGTTAAACCAATCCGGCCCGCAGCAGTTCTGTATAGGCCAGGATGAACGGCGCAACGCCCTTGGCCTCATTCTCAACAACCGGCTCGCTGAAGTAATACTGGAGGGAGCCGTCGCGATGGGTCTTGCCGCCCAGGCCTGCCACAAGGCAGATGCCGCCCAGCCGGGGAGATCCATCCTCGTTGCGGGAGAGATAGCGGTCGGCGATGCCGTCAAAGGCGCGGGCGCCGACCTCCCGGAAGCGCTCCGGCAGAAAGCCCAGGCGTACGCCCTTCAACAGGCCCGCGGCGATCAGAGCCGTGCCGGAGGTCTCCAGGTAGTTACCCTCCGCCTGCGGCGCATCGATCACCTGGTAGAACATGCCGCTCTCATCCTGCCAGGGCAGCAGGGCATTCGCCAGATTCTCCAGCATGGTCTGGAGATAGCGGTATTCGTAGTACAGACTCTCGTCGATGGCTTCGGCGGTGTTGACCAGCGCCATGGTGAACCACCCCAGGGCACGGAGCCAGAAATGGGGGCTGTGGCCGGTCTCGGGGTTCGCCCAGTACATCTGACGGGACTCGTCGTAGCCGTGGTAGTAGAGACCGGTCTGCGCATCCTTCAACAGCCGTTCCACGTTCCGGAACTGGCGGTAGGAATCCAGGCATCCCTCCATCTTGCGGAAACGCCGTTCGTACTCCATATAGAAGGGTTGGGCCATATAGAGCCCGTCCAGCCAGACCTGCCAGGGGTAGATCTGCTTATGCCAGAAGTTGCCCTCTTTGGTACGGGGGTGGGTGTCGAGCTGGGAACGCACGAGATCCATGGCTTTCCGGTATTTTTCCCGGCCTGTCAGGTCGTAGAGACGGAACAGGTTGACCGCGGGATTGATGTTGTCCAGATTGTACTCGCCGGGATCGTAGGTCTTGATGTGGCCGTCCTCCTCCACAAACCAGGAGACGAAGCTGTCGGATGCATCGAGGTAGCGGGATTCGCCGGTCTCCTCATAGAGGGAGAGGAGGGCGGTGATCATACAGCCGTCTATATAGTTCCAGTTATTGGGTTTGTCTGAGCGGGCAAGCTCCATATTCCAGGCAGGATGCTCCGCATCGGAGTGTTCCAGCAGATAATCAATGTATTCGGTGAGCAGTGCGGAGGTCTCAGATCTGTTCATGGGGGCGCTCCTTCCTGAGTGTGAAAAAGAATGTTAATGAATTGACGCGACCACTATAACAAAAAAAGACACAAAAGTAAAGAATGGCGTGTATAATTAAGGCATATTCTGTATCAGGAGAAGGCTATGGGTATATTTCGTTTTTTGAAAAAAGAGAAGGCCGGCGGTGAGCCGGAGACAGCGACAGAGACAAAGCAGACAGATATCGGCCCGGCGCCGGAGCCGGAGGAGGCGGGGGAGATCGATCTCTCCAGAATCTCCTGGCCGGAGCGTCCGTCCATCAATCCACTGAAGGTGTCGAACCAGCAGACAGGGGATGTGGGTGAACTGCCGGAATCCGCGGTCATCGAGGATGACCGGCGGGATGAGGTGGGCACCATGCTTTTTTCCGGGAAACTGAACCCGGATACGCTGCGTTTTCTCTCCCTCCAGGAGCTGCTGCTGGCCATGACGGTACTGGAGGCATGGCAGGGACAGGACCTGCTGCCGCAGCCGGAGGAACAGAAGAGAAAGCTGTTCAACGAGGTCATCAACCGGATCCGGGATGCGAAGCAGATGTTCGTCCTCTATGATCTGGCTACGGGATATCCGTTCATCGAGAGCGGTTCGGCACTGCTGTATCTGGAGCAGGAGAAGGCCGCCTATGCCGTGAAGCTCTACGGGACCCAGAACCGGATGCTGGCCATCCGGCAGGTGACGGGAGAAGGCGGCGAGGAAGCAGAAGGCGGCAGCAGAACCTTCTTTGACTATCTCTATTTCCTGGGGATCGGCTACTGCATCCTGGACAATGGACTCTATCGTGTGCGGTTCGCCCGGACACAGATTGTGGCGGAACCTGGTGACTGGGGAGAGCAGAAGGGTCGTCTGCCGGACAATGGCCCTGCCGTATATGCCATGCTGGAGTTCCTCCAGGAGTTGCGCTGGCGTGTGGGATACGCGCAGCGGGCGGAGGTGCTCAAGGCCAAGGAGGAGCGCATGATTCAGCTCCTGAAGCAGGCCAGATTCATCGTGCCGACGAAGCCGGAGGGGCCGACGGAGGTGTTGGACAACGGGCTGATCCGTGTGGACGACCGGACCAGGGTGCAGTTCCCGATGATGCAGGGGCCGAACGGAGAGCAGTTCCAGCCGGTGTTCACGGACGGGATCGAATTCGCCAAGCGCTTCGCGGGCGGTGGGTGGCTCGGCGGTGTCTACACGATGGAGGGACTGTCGAAGATCGCGACGGATAAGACCGGCATCATCGTCAATCCGGATGGGGAGCGCCTGCTCCTCAATATGGAGCATCTGAGGCCGGAAGAGAAAGGGTGATTATTTGTGCTTTGACGCAGTTCTGTTCTTCATGTAGAATAGGAGTAATCTAATCAGAACAGCCCGAAGAACATGAAATGGAGACTTGACACGATGGAACCGAAGCGGAAGCAGAAGCTCGTTGTGCGGCTCGTGGCGATCGCCCTGATGGGGGCGGCCTTCATCGCCGTAGCACTGACGTTGATGGCGAGTATGCTGATCGACAACGCCTACGAGGAGACGGTAGAAGAAGAACTCAAGGCTTGCGCGGAATTGCTGTCAGACACATATCAATACGCATACAGCGGAGACTGGGGCATGGATGCCGGCGGAAACCTCACGAAGGGCGATGTGGTGCTGAACGACCGTCTGATTGATGACGTCAAGGCCAAAACCGGTGTGGATTTCGCTTTTTTCTACGGGGATACCCGGGTGATGACCTCACTGACAGCCCCGGGCTCCTCCAAGAAGCTGGTGGGCGCCCAGGCGGATCCGAAGGTCTCGGCGAAGGTTCTGAAGGGTGAGGAGATCTATGAGCGCGGTGTCGTGGTTGGCGGGGTGAAGTATGACGCGTTCTTCATCCCGGAGCGCAACGCGGACGGTTCCATCGTGGGGATGATTGCCGCAGAGCGGGATGCCACTGTGGTGGCCATGACCATACGCCGTTCCATGCTGTTGATGACCGCCATTGCTGTGGTGGTGTTCCTGATCATCGTCGGTGTCGGCGTCTACTACGCACGGACGGTCTCGCCGGTGATGGAGGGGATCACGAAGGAACTCCGCAAGTTGGCGGATGGTAATCTCAATATCAGCATCCAGCCGGAGTTTGTGAACCGGCGGGATGAACTTGGGGACATCTCCGAGTGCGTACAACTGCTGGATGAGAAGCTGGGTGGCGTCATCCATACGGCGAAGCAGATGGCCGAGAACCTGCATGACTCCGGGACGCAGCTCTCCAGCTCCGCGGAGCAGGCCAGCGAGGCCTCGAAGCAGGTGACGGACGCGATCGATGAGATCTCCAGAGGTGCCGTCAGCCAGGCGGAGAGCGTGCAGGATGCCGCCGGCAATACCACCGACATCGGCGTGGATGTGGATACGATCACCGATAATGTGGCACAGCTGACGGGTTATGCAGAGGAGATGCGCGCCTCCTGCAACGGTGCGCTGGAGGCCCTGAAGGAGCTGATCAGCCAGAGCGAGCAGGTGAAGACGGCGGTGGGCGAGATTGGGAATACCATCCATTCCACGAATGAATCGGCCCGGAGTATCTCTGAGTTTACGGAAGCCATCACACAGATCGCGGCGCAGACCAATCTGCTGTCCCTCAATGCAGCCATTGAGGCGGCGAGAGCCGGGGAGTCCGGAAAGGGATTCGCCGTGGTGGCCTCGGAGATCGGGCAGCTGGCGGTACAGTCCTCCCAGAGTGCGGAGCGTATCGGTGTCATTGTTGAGAAGCTGGTGTCGGATGCGGAAGCCAGCGTCGAGGTGATGCAGCGGCTGGGAGAGAGTTTCGATGCGCAGGAGACGCATCTGAACGCAACGAGAACGGAGATGTCCTCGATGCAGGCCAACGTGGTGCATGTGGCTGCAAGCTCCGCCAACATCGAGCAGCGGATCCGGGAACTGAATGCGGCCAAGGACAATCTGGGCACCATTGTTTCGGATCTGTCCGCCGTCTCAGAGGAGAACGCGGCATCCACGGAAGAAACGAACGCTTCGATGGAGGAGCTGAACGCCACCTTCTCCCTGATCTCCGCATCGGCCGGGGATCTGCAGAGGCTGGCACAGGAGATGGCGCAGACCATCGGTTACTTCAGGTCAGAGTAGTTTGATGAGGAAACGGAATGTTTGATCGAATCATCGGCAGGTATCTTGTCAGCAAGGGTCTGGTGACGCGGGAGGCACTGAAGGAAGTTTATGCCGCGGAGGAGAGCTCCCGGGCACGCCTGGGTGTCATCGGTGTGTCGGAGCGGATGCTGACGATACCCCAGGCGGAGGAGATCAACGCATTGCAGGCAGTCGAGGATAAGTATTTCGGCGATCTTGCCGTGGAACGGGGATATCTGTCCCCGCTGCAGGTGACGAGGCTGTTGGCGCTTCAGCGCAATCCTTTCCTGGTGTTCTCCCAGGCGCTGGTGGACCGGGGGGTGATGACGATCGAGGCGCTGACGGCGCAGGTGGCTGCCTATCAGCAGGAACATCATCTCACCAGCTCAGATATGGCGGCGCTGGGCTCCGATGAGGTGGACCGGATCGTGCCGATCTTCTTAAATACGGAGGATCAGGATCTGAAGGATCTCTTCGTTCTGAGTATCAAGAATATTTATCGTCTGGCGGATCATCACGTATGCATCGGCGAGGCTTATCACACAACGAACATCAAGAGCGAGACGGTGAGCTACCAGTGGATCCACGGGGATGTGGATGCGGCGGTGGCGATCCTGGGACATTATGAGGATGTGAGACGGCTGGCGGTGGCCTATACCAATGAGTTGTTTATTGAGACCAGGGAGGACGCCCTGGATGCGGTTTGTGAGCTGATCAACTGTGTGAACGGGCTCTTTGCATCTGACCGCAGCCGACAGAACATACATGTGGACGTGGAGCCGCCGCGGTATACGACGACATTTTCTGATATATCGGCGTCGGACCTGACGATCATGCCGGTGTATCTGTCGGATGCGGAGTTCAAACTCATAGTCACCAAGGACGCGGTGGCGAGGCTCAGGTAGAGAACAACAGGGGGGCAGACGATGGCAAGTATACTGATCGTGGACGATTCCCGCACATCCAGACGGATGCTGGCGGATATTCTGGTAAGGAATGGCCATACGGTGGTCGGAGAGGCGGTAGACGGCCAGGAGGGCTTCGAGCAGTATGACCGGCTGAAGCCGGATGTGGTGACCATGGACATTACGATGCCCGTGCTGGATGGCATCGGATCTCTGGCGCTGATCCGTAAGCTCGACCCGAATGCCCGTGTGGTCATGCTGACGGCAGCAGGCCAGAAGGAGAAGATGATGGAGGCAGTGAAGCTGGGGGCGCAGGAGTTCGTCACGAAGCCACTGTCAGAAAATGCCGTACTGGATGCCATCGCACGGGTGACACAGGATGTTTAATGAGATTCATCTCGGTCCCATCACGGTCTATATGTATGGGATCATGATCTTCTGCGGATATATGGCTGCCCTGCGGTTGTGTCTGTGGCGGGGCAGGAAACAGGGTCTCTCGGAGGACACGGTCTGGGGGATCTTTTTCTGTGCGCTGGTGGGCGGCCTGATCGGCTGCAAGCTCCTGTATTACATCGTTGAGCTGCCGCAGATCATTGCGGATCCCTCTCTCCTGCTGGATTTCGGTAACGGTCTGGTGGTGTATGGCGGGATCATCGGCGGCGTTCTCTCCAGCTATCTCTATGTGCGGCTGCGCAGGCATGAGATCTTCCTGCCCTATTTCGATCTCGTGATGCCGGCAGTGGCCATCGCGCAGGGCTTCGGCCGGATCGGCTGCTTCTGTGCCGGCTGCTGCTGGGGGAAGGAAACGGACTCCTGGTGTCATGTGGTCTTCACCCGCTCGGCCTTTGCACCCAACGGGGTGCCGCTCATTCCGACACAGCTGATCTCCTCCGCGGGGGATTTTCTGATCGGGATCCTGCTGATGCTGTATGCGAGGAAAAAACCGTCGCGGGGACGGGTGGGCGCACTGTATCTGATTCTCTATGGAATCGGGCGTTTCGCCGTGGAGTTCCTGCGGGATGATCCGCGGGGCAGTGTAGGTCCCCTGTCCACCTCGCAGTTCATTTCCCTGCTGGTGGTGGCGGGCGGTGTGGTGCTCTTCTGCATCAAATGGCCGGACTTACGTCCAGCCGCCGTCGAAGCTGATGATCTGTCCGGTGAGATAGACGGGAGCCTGCAGCAGTAGCAGTACCAGCTGCGCCACCTCCTGTGGCTGTCCGAGACGTCCGGCGGGGATCTCCTCCGCCAGAGCATCAAGTTCCGCATCTGAGAAATGGGCGCGGTTCATATCCGTGTCGATGGCGCCGCAGGCGATGGCGTTGACCGGGATGCCTGAGGGGGCGAGCTCCTTCGCGAGAGCTCTGGTAAAGGCGTTGAGACCGCCCTTGGTAGCGGAATAGGCCACTTCGCAGGAGGCGCCAACCAACCCCCATACAGAGGATATGTTCAGAATCCGTCCACCCCGCGCAAGGAGTCCCGGGACGGCGGCGCGGCAGACGTTGCAGACACCCGTCAGATTGGTGGAGAGCAGTGCATCCCAGTCCTGCGCGGAGGTCTGCATCAGGGTGCCGATGCGGGAGATTCCTGCATTGTTGATGATGATCTGCGGGGGCGGAAACGACGCAAAAAGCGCCTCCACGGAGGCTGCATCCCCCACATCCGCCTGATATGCCTGTGCCAGGATATGGCAGCGATCCTGGAGGGACTGCGCCAGCGCCTCCAGCGTTTCGATCTGCGTGCGGCAGAC
>JAFSYF010000168.1 GCA_017443695.1 Butyrivibrio sp. | reverse complement strand
AGGTTTCCAGAATGGCTCAGGCTGTCAATAAGGTGAAGTAACGCGGGATTCCGCATACGGAGCTGGACATTCAGGCGCCACCGGGACGGATTCCCGGTGGCGCTTATTCATACTGTGATTCATACCAATGGAGGTGGATGAAATGGCAAAACAGACAAATACGGATCAGCAGGGATTGGGCGGAAAGGGCGAACTGCGCTACAAAGAGTCCGCGCATCTCCTTTTCCTGGGATTGCCCTGGCCCTTCCGTCGTTATGAGTTCTATGACAATGATCTGGTGGTGATCTCCGGTTTCCTGAATGTGAACGAAAACGACTGCTATATGTACCGCATCAGCGATGTGGAACTGAAGCGTTCCTTCTTACAGCGCCTGGTAGGGCTGTCCACTGTGACCTGCTACACCTCGGATGTCACGGACCGCACCATTGTGCTGAAGAACATCCGGCACGGGCGGGATATCAAGGATTTCGTCATGCAGGCCGCTGAGGCCTCCCGGATGCGCCGCCGCTCCGTCAACATGCAGAACATCGGCTTCGGCGCGGACGACATTCACGACGTGGATTCCTCAGATATGGTTTGATATTTCGTGGCTAAATCATCCCCTGCAGGTCATATCCAATGAGGAACAGGCCCTGTGGCGGGGCGGTGAAGCCCGCCAGCCGGCGGTCACGTGCCGCCAGGATCTGCGGGATGTCGCCGGGCTTCTTCAGCCCGCGGCCCACCTCCAGCAACGTGCCTGTGATGATGCGTACCTGATGATAGAGGAAACCTTTACCGGAGATATGCAGGATCAGTTCCGGATCCCGCATATCTCCTTTTTCTGATATCCGCATATCCAGACTGCAACCTGTAATCTCTCTTACCCGCGTGGGACTCTGGGTCTCCGGGTTGCAGAAGCTCGTAAAATCATGCTCTCCCACCAGATACGCCGCGGCCTCCCGCATCTGCGCCGGATCCAATGGATAGCTGTACCGGTAGCTGTACCGGTCCGCAATGGGATCCGGCACGGCCGTGTTACGGATCCGGTATTCGTAGGTCTTCACTGCGCCGGTATGTCTCGGATGGAAATCCGCCGGTACCTCACAGGACCGGACCACGCGCAGATCCGCAGGCAGGAACCGGTCCAGGATGCGGGCAAAACGTTCCGCAGGAACAGGCGATGCCGTATCAAAGACAGCCAGATTCCCATAAGCGTGAACCCCGGCATCCGTGCGGCTGGCGCCTATTACCGTGACCTCCGTGTCGGTAAACTGCGTCAGCGCCTCATTCAGACAGCGCTCCACCGTTCTCTTGTCCCCCTGCAGGGCATATCCCGAAAAAGATGTGCCATCATAGGCCACCTGCAGCAGAATCCGGCTCATCCGATCCATCTCCCCAGCACAATACAGCACAGAAGATACCC
Organism: Butyrivibrio sp.; assembly: GCA_017443695.1. Taxonomy (GTDB): domain Bacteria; phylum Bacillota; class Clostridia; order Lachnospirales; family Lachnospiraceae; genus Butyrivibrio. The sequence goes on along the minus strand of JAFSYF010000168.1, from coordinate 18,775 downwards.
TGCCAGGATGCCATAGGCGCCCAGATCTCTCCCTGCGTATTTCAGCGGCTTCATCTTGGTCCGTCCCTCACCGCCATGATAGCAGCGCGCCTCCATGGCCAGCGCCAGATCGTTGGCTCTTCGGAAGGCAGAGATGAACAGCGGGACCAGGAGTGGCACCAGCGCACGCGCACGCTGCATGATCGAACCGGATTCAAAGTCCGCGCCCCGGGCGATCTGTGCTTTCATGATCTTATCCGTCTCTTCCATCAGGATCGGGATAAAGCGCAGCGCGATGGACATCATCATGGCGATCTCGTGCACCGGTACATGAAACAGCCGCAGTGGCCGCAGCAAACGCTCCAGACCGTCTGTCAGCTGATTGGGGGTCGTTGTGAATGTCATGAGGGAGGAGCCCGTAATCAGGAAGATCAGCCGGATCCCCATCAGAGATGCGGTCCGCGCCCCCTCCCTGGTGATTGCGAGGAAATGAAAGCGCCAGATCTCCTCACCGGGTGTCAGGAACAGATTGAAGGTAATGGTCAGCGCCAGCAGAAAATAGATGCTGCGCATCCCCCGGAAGATGAAACGAAGCGGCACCTGGGAGAGCCCTACACACAGTGCCAGAAAAACAAACGCCACCACATATCCCCGTGCATCTGCGACGATGAACAGGGACAGGATATAGAGAAAGGTTCCTGCCAGCTTGACCCGGGGATCCAGCCGGTGCAGGACGGAATCCGTCTGATAATATTGGCCGAGGGTGATATCCTTTAGCATCCTTTTCTCCAGAGCTTCAGAATGGAGTTAACCGCCTCATCGAGCTTCGTCGCCTCGCTGTCCACGGGGATCCCTGCTGCTGCCAGCTCCCGCATGATATACGTGACCTCCGGTGCTGCCAGTCCGATCTCCTCCAGCGCCTGATAGTGCCGGAACACCTCCGCCGGTGTCCCGTCCCAGGCAACACGTCCGTGATTCATGACAATGAGACGGCCGCAGTAGTCCGCCACATCCTCCATGCTGTGTGAGACCAGGATCACTGTAATCCCCATCTCCCTGTGGAGTCCGGCGATCAGTGTCAGGATCTCCGCCCGCCCGCTGGGATCCAGTCCGGCTGTGGGCTCATCCAGGATCAGAACCCTGGGATCCATGGCCAGTACGCCCGCGATGGCGACACGACGCTTCTGTCCACCGGAGAGTTCGAAAGGAGATGCTTTGTAGTACTGCTCATCCAGGCCCACCTGCTGCAGCGCCCTGCGCGCCCGTTCCTCTGCTTCCGTCTGCGATAAACGGAGGTTCTTCGGGCCAAAGCAGACATCCGCCAGGCAGGTCTCCTCGAAGAGCTGATGCTCCGGATACTGAAAGACAAGACCTACATGCGCCCGCAGCGCTCTCCGGTCATATTTTTTGCCGGCGATATCCTCGCCATCCACCAGTACACGGCCGGCGGTGGGCGTCAGGAGCCCGTTCAGATGCTGGATCAGGGTGGATTTACCGGAGCCGGTATGTCCGATCAGACCGATGAAGGATCCGTCGGCGATCTCCAGATCCACATCCTCCAGCGCCGCGTGGGCCATCTCCGTGTCCGCGTCATAGATATAGCTGACATGCTCCAGTCGGATGGACATCTCAATCGCCTCCTTCCGAAGTATGGGGCATCAGGCGGCGCAGCTCTTCCACCAGCTCCTGGCGTGTCAGTATACCCTCCGGCAGCGGCATCCCGCCCTCCCTTAGGGCATGGGCCATCAATGTCGCCTGGGGCACCGTCAGACGCAGCGACTGCAGACGCGTCACCTGGGAGAAAATCTCACGCGGTGTCCCGCTCATCTCTACACGGCCGCGGTCCATGACGAAAACGCGATCTGCGTAGACCACCTCTTCCATGTAATGCGTGATCAGGATGATGGTGATGCGTTCCACATCATTGAGGGCCCGTGCTGCCCGGATGACATCCTTGCGTCCTACGGGATCCAGCATGGCGGTGGGCTCATCCAGGATGATACAGTCCGGATGCATGGCGATGACGCCGGCGATGGAGACACGCTGCTTCTGCCCGCCGGAGAGATGATTGGGGGATGCCTTGCGGTATTCCAGCATGCCAACGGCACGGAGGCTCTCCTCCACCCGCTCCCAGATCTCCGGTGTCGGAACCCCCAGATTCTCCGGGCCGAAACCCACGTCCTCCTCCACCACCTGTCCGATGATCTGGTTATCCGGATTCTGGAAGACCATCCCCGCATGCGCCCGAATGTCCCATAAACGGGCATCATCCCTGGTGTCACAGCCGGTCACCCAGACCACACCCTCCGTCGGATACAGCAATGCGTTGAAATGCTTGGCCAGGGTGGATTTTCCGGATCCGTTATGTCCCAGGATGGCGATGAACTCCCCCCGCCGGACCGTCATATCGACCCCATCGACGGCGATAGTTGTGCCCTCGATGTTGCCCTCTTCGTCCCTGCGGGTATATTCGTAGCGGACACCCTCCGTACGAATGATCGTCTCTTCCCCTGTCCTGCGCGTTTCCATAACTTCCCTATTATATGTTGAATAGGATGCAGATTCAAGTATTAGTGGACTTTCCCTGTGGTTCATAGTACACTCACAGGTATGAATACGACCCAGTGGAAATCCGTTGTTGTAATGCTGTTTGTCTTTATCGGCAGCATCCTGATCGTACGCCAGATGAATGCAGGAGATACATTATTGCAGTATGAAGCCAGGAAAAATGCCGTGAGCGAAGAAACCGGTGCCGAGGAGGTGGCTTCTGCACACACGTATGTCACCGCACCCGTAGAAATACCTGCTGTGACAGACCAGACATCCGAGGCAGCGGCGGAAACGATACCCGCCGAGGATGTAACAATCGGTGATACCCCTTCCTCTGCCTCGGCAGATGAGGAAACACCTTCTGCGGGAACGGAGACGGCTGACATACCGGAGCCATTCTCAGAACCGGACACGCACCGTATCACCGTTGCGGAGGGTTTCACCTACGAGGAGATCCCCGATGAGATCTTCGCACAGATGGAGGGGATCTCTTATCCGGCCGATCCGCCAGCGGATGGTCCGGCGCGTTCGGACCTGCGCTACTGCAGGCTGCGCTATGTGGATTTTGATGGAAATGATCAGGAAGGGGAGCTCGTCTGTCATGCGGACATCGCTCAGGATGTCTGTGAGATCTTCGCCGCGTTGTACGCGGCGGGCTACGAAATCGAGCGTATCCGGCTCATCGATGCGTATGACGGGGATGATACCGCATCCATGACCGACAATAACACCTCCTGCTTCAACTACCGCCTTGTGGAGGGAACCACCCGTCTCTCGCGTCATGCATTGGGCATGGCCATCGATATCAATCCCTTCTACAACCCTTACATCACCTGGCCCAATGGGGAGATGCGCATCTCTCCCGCAGGTTCGGAAGCATATGCCGATCGCTCAAAGAGATTCCCATACAAACTCGACCGGGATGACCTTGCCTACCGCCTCTTCACCGAGCACGGCTTCACCTGGGGCGGCGACTGGAACAGCGTCAAAGACTACCAGCACTTTGAGCGCTCGCAATGAGCCATGCAGCGGATACGTGAGGGGATATCCCGGGTGCTTGCACACGGGGATATTCCCTCACAGTAGACGATATACGGCGAATGCCGTACAACGAGGAACCGCAGGTTCCGAGTCTGCATGGCTCATCCCCCGATCCGACTCCAGACGATATACTCCGAATGCCGTACAACGAAGAACCGAAGGTTCCGAGTCTGCATGGCTCAAAAAAAGGACCGGCTTTCGCCGGTCCTTCTCCTTACACTTCCTGATTATTCGTTACTCAGACAAGCTCAAGCACAACCATCATGGCTGCATCGCCCTTGCGCTGTCCGATCTTAACGATACGGGTGTACCCGCCGGGACGGTTCGCATACTTGGGGCCGAGCTCGGTGAACAGCTTGTCCACCAGATCAACTTCCTTTGTATTCTTCTTACGGCCGGCCTTCTCTGTGGGCACCTCTGTCACAGGATAGAGGGTACGCAGGATCTGGCGGCGTGCATGCATACGGCTGGGACGATCCTTCTTGATCTCCTTCTCCACCGTATCATATACGGTCTTGCGGTGGCCGTCTACGACCTCACGCACACGCTTGCCCTCGGCATCCTTACGGGCAACCTTGGCCTGCACCTTTACGGTATCGAAGTTGTCACGCTCCTTAACCGCCATGGTGATGATGGGCTCCACGATCTGCTGCACCTCTTTCGCACGGGCCTCTGTGGTGATGATACGGCCCTTGTGAATCAGCTGTGTGACCTGGGAGCGGAGCATCGCTCTCCTGGGTTTTGTTGCCTTGCCGAGTTTTCTGTATCCGTTTGCCATTTTCTTATTTTCCTTTCCGAGCCTGAACCCGTGTCCGTGCCAGCGGTCTTACCGGACATCGTAGGCTCCCATGTCTACAACTTATTCTGCTTCGCCTTCGCCCTGGCGCAGGGACAGTCCCAACTCCTTCAGTTTGGCCAGAACCTCCTCCAGCGACTTACGGCCCAGATTTCTGACCTTCATCATATCATCGCTGGTCTTGTTGCACAGTTCTTCCACCGTATTGATACCGGCACGCTTGAGGCAGTTGAAGGATCTCACCGATAACTCGAGCTCATCGATGGTCATAACCAGCGCCTTGCTCCGCTCGTCGGTCTCGCGCTCCACCATGACTTCAGCGTTCTTCGCATTCTCCGACAGATCGATGAACAGCGCCAGATGCTCTGACAGCACCTTGGCCGCAAGGCTCACCGCCTCATCCGGACCAAGTGTTCCGTTGGTACGGACATCCAGTGTCAGCTTGTCAAAGTCCGTCACCTGCCCGACACGCGTATTCTCAACTGCGATGTTGACGCGCTCCACCGGTGTATAGATGGAATCCACGGCGATCACCCCGATGGGCAGATCCGCCAGCTTGTTCTTGTCTGAGCTGACATAGCCGCGTCCCTTTGTAATGGTCAGCTCGATATAGAGCTTCGCATCCGCACCGGACAGGGTCGCAATGACGAGATCCTTGTTCATGATCTCGATGTCCTGATCCACCTGAATATCCGAGGCCCTGACGACGCCTTCACCTGTGTAATCGATGTAGGCTGTCTTCGCCTCATTCGTCTCCGAATTGTTCCGGATGGCCAGATTCTTAATGTTCATGATGATCTCAGTCACATCCTCCTTCACACCGGGGATTGAACTGAACTCATGCAGAACGCCCTCGATCTTCACCTGGCTGACTGCCGCCCCCGGAAGGGAGGAGAGCATGATCCGCCGAAGAGAATTGCCAAGGGTGGTGCCGTAGCCGCGCTCTAAAGGCTCTACGACAAAGCGGCCGAACTTCTTGTCATCAGAGATCTCAGCGACCTCGATGTTGGGTCTCTCAAAATCAAACAAGGTGCTCCCTCCTTAGTTGTGGTGATTACTTACTATACAACTCAACGATCTGCAGCTCGTCCACAGGTACGTCGATGACGTCTCTGCTGGGATATTCCTTGATGACGGCGTGGTAATTCGCCTTATCTACGTCCAGCCAGTCGGGCACCAGGCGTCCGCCTGCGGTCTCCGCGATATCCTTGAAGCGCTGCATGCTGCGCGCAGCCTCCTTGATCTCAATGACATCGCCTGTCTTGATCAGATAGGAGGGGATGTTCACGACCTTGCCATTGACTGTGACGAATTTGTGCAGAACGACCTGTCTGGCCTCTCTGCGGGTCCGGGCAAAGCCCAGACGGAAAATCACGTTATCCAGACGACGCTCAAGAAGCACCAGCAGGTTCTCACCCGTCTGGCCCTTCATGCGGTCAGCTCTATCATAGTAGTTACGGAACGGCTTCTCAAGCACGCCATAGATGAACTTAGCCTTCTGCTTCTCACGCAGCTGCATCGCATACTCGCTCATCTTACGGCCACTCCGGATCAGCTTTCTCTTGGAGCGCTTGTCATAGCCGAGAAATGTCGGATCCAGATCAAGCGACCGACATCTCTTCAGAACCGGTACTCTGTTTACTGCCATTTCTTTCTAACCTTTCCTTCCTGCGGGAGTCCCGCGGTTGTTTACAGCACTGTCGTATCAGACAGCAGCCTTCCTCCAACGCTTTCCTTACGATATAGACAGATATGTATATGGTAAAGGAGCGTATCTTCGGTCACACGCGGCGGCGTTTGGGCGGGCGGCATCCGTTGTGGGGAACCGGCGTCACATCTGTGATGCTGGTCACCGTGAGACCGCTGGCCGCAAGTGCGCGGATCGCAGCCTCCCTGCCCGAACCCGGTCCCTTCACGAAGACATCGACGGTCTTAAGGCCATGGATCAGTGCAGCCTTTGTCGCAGTCTCCGCAGCAACCTGTGCGGCGTAGGGAGTAGATTTCCTTGAACCTTTGAAGCCCAGGCCACCGGCTGATGCCCATGACAGGGCGTTGCCAGCCGCATCCGTCAGCGTCACGATTGTGTTGTTGAAAGACGCCTGAATGTGTGCCTGACCACGTTCAACGTTTTTCTTTACCCGCTTCTTGTTCTTGGAAGCGGACGATTGTTTCTGATTTGCCATAAAACGAACCTACTCTTTCTCCATTTCATTCAGTATCAAGTGTGTAACTTATGGATTACTTCTTCTTACCCGCAATGGTACGCTTCGGGCCTTTTCTGGTGCGCGCATTGGTCTTGGTGCGCTGTCCGCGGCACGGAAGGCCTCTGCGGTGGCGGATTCCACGATAGCAGCCGATCTCTGAGAGACGCTTGATGTTCATCGCTACCTCTCTGCGAAGATCGCCCTCCACCATGTAATCGTTCCCGATCACCTCGGCAATCCGCTTGACCTCGTCATCCGTAAGATCACGGACACGTGTGTCAGGATTGACCTTGGCCTGATCGAGGATCTTGTTGGAGCTGGTCCTGCCGATGCCGTAGATGTAGGTCAGACCGATCTCTACGCGCTTGTCTCTCGGCAGGTCGACGCCTGCAATTCGAGCCATGTGTTTCTCCTTTCTATAAAATAATATATCATATCAAGTCCGACACAACGATTGCGTCTGACCCATATGCATATCAGCACCGGCGAAAGAATCCTCTCTAACGCCGGTACGCCAGAGCATCAGCCCTGGCGCTGCTTATGCTTGGGGTTATCGCAGATGATGCGAATCACACCCTTACGCTTGATGACCTTGCACTTTTCGCACATCGGCTTGACCGAAGATCTCACCTTCATCTCGTACTCCTTTCTGCGTGGAAAACACGCCACTTCTCAGAAGCGACCGCGCTATTATATCACGCGAATCATTCGGATGCAAGAAAAAAAATCTGAATTTTCTTTTTGGCTTTACTTATCCCGCCAGATGATTCTGCCCTTGGTCAGATCATAGGGGGAGAGTTCCATCGTCACCTTATCGCCGGGAAGAATTCTGATGAAGTTCTGCCGAAGCTTTCCGCTGATATGTGCCAGTACTACATGCCCATTTTCCAGCTCTACCTTGAACATGGTATTCGGGAGCTTCTCCACAACCTTCCCTTCGATTTCGATCACATCCGCTTTTGACATATTGCCCTTTCCTATTACATTACCATTATAAAATGGTCAGGATCTCCGGTTCACCGTCGGTGATGGCGATCGTGTTCTCATAATGCGCGGCAGGTTCGCCGTCCAAGGTGACCACCGTCCATTCATCATCCAGCCAGCCCACTTTCCACGTGCCAAGCGTGATCATCGGCTCTACGCAGATCGTCATACCTGCCCTGAGGCGCATACCCGGCGTGGCGATCCAGTAATTCGGAACCGCCGGATCCTCATGGAGCTCCCGGCCAATGCCATGGCCCGTCAGATCACGAACAACCCCGAAATGATGCGCTTTTGCTTCTTTCGCAACTGCCCTGGAGATTTCATGGAGATGTCTGCCTGCGCGCGCGCAGGCGATTCCTTTATAGAAGCAGTCCTCTGTCACCTGGATCAGTTCCTTCAGCTCCGGTGTGATAAAACCTACACCCCAGGTTCTGGCGGCATCAGAATGCCATCCATCCACGATCATCCCCGTATCGAAAGAGACAATGTCTCCCTCCTCCAGATATCGGTCTTTCCGGGGAATCCCATGTACGACCTCTTCATTGACGGAGATACAGATCGCAGCGGGATACCCCTCATAATTCTTGCAGTTCGGTATCCCTCCGCGATCACGAATGGCCTTCTCACCGATCTCATCCAGTTCTCCGGTAGTAATACCGGGACGAACAGCCTCTCGCAGCACCTCGTGCACCTCAGCCAGGAGTCTCCCCGACCTGCGCATCGCTGCAATGTCCTGCTCAGACTTAATGGTAACAGCCATCAGGCGAACAAAGCCTTTATATCTGAGAAAACCTGCTCCATATCCTTTGTTCCATCAACGGTACGCAGGATCCCTTCCTTTTCATAGAACTCAATCAGCGGCTGGGTCTGCTCGTGATAGACACTCAAACGCTTCTGTACCGTCTCCGGCTTATCATCATCGCGGATGATCAGCTCAGCGCCACACTTGTCACAGATTCCCTCCTGCTTCGGCGGGATGTGCTCGATATGGTAGGTCGCACCGCACTTCGGGCAGGCACGGCGTCCTCCCATCCGGCGAACGATATTCTCATCCGGTACATCCACATTGATGGCCAGATCCACACGATCTCCGCGCTTCTCCAGCTCTTTCTTCAGCACCTCAGCCTGCGGGATCGTGCGCGGGAAGCCGTCCAGTACATAGCCGTCCCTGCAGTCCTCTGCAGCAACACGGTCGAAGAGCATCTCCACCGTCAGTTCATCCGGTACCAGCGCGCCGCGGTCCATATACTCCTTGGCACGCATGCCCAGCTCTGTACCACCGCCTACATTGGCACGGAACAGATCCCCCGTGGAGATGTGAGGGATGTTCTGTTCCTGCGCGATACGATCTGCCTGTGTTCCTTTTCCGGCGCCCGGAGCGCCCAGCATGATAATCTTCATAACATTTTACCCTGTCAGCCTTCCAGGAAACCTTTGTAGTTTCTTACCAGCATCATGGATTCCACCTGCTTGATGGTCTCCAGAATGACACTGACAACGATGATCAGGCTCGTGCCTCCAAAGGAGACATTGGCGCCAAATACACCATTAAAGAAGAATGGCAGCACGCCAATGATGGTCAGTCCGATCGCACCGATGAAAATGATGTAGTTCAGGATGCTGTTCAGATAATCACTGGTGGGCTTGCCGGGACGGATCCCGGGGATAAAGCCGCCCTGCTTCTTGATGTTCTCTGCGATCTCCAGCGGATTGAAGGTAATGCTGGTATAGAAATATGCAAAGAAGATCAGCAGCAGTACATATACGATCAATCCGATGCTGTATTTCAGGTTCTTCGGATCGCACCAGTAGCTCTGGTTGATGTACTTCAGGAACTCAGACCACCAGCCTGTGCCCCTGTACCCTGCCAGCTGACTGATCACAAGCGGCGTCTGGAACAATGACATCGCAAAGATGATCGGCATAACACCGGCAGTATTAACCTTCAGCGGGATCTCAGAGCGGTTGCCGCCCACCATCCTTCTTCCCTGGAGCTTACCGGCATACTGCACCGGAATCCTGCGCTCTGCACTGTTTAACAGGATCACCAGAACCACCATACCAATGATGATCGCAATGATGATGATGGCTGCCAGTACACCACGCGCAATGGTCTTGCTTAATACAAACTGGTTGAACAGGCTTGCGATATCCTGCGGCATACGGGAGATGATATTGATGGTCAGGACGATGGAAATGCCGTTGCCGACACCCTTGTCCGTGATCCGCTCACCGATCCACATCAGGAATGCAGAACCTGCAGTAAGTCCAGCCACAACCTCAATGAAATACAGCGGGTTGTTGGCGGTCAGGAAATTGCTACGATAGAAGCCGATCGCCATAGCGACAGACTCAATGAGCGCCAGTGCAACGGTCAGATATCTGGTGATCGAAGCCAGACGCTTCCTTCCATCCTCGCCCTCTCTCTGCCATTCCTCAAACTTGGGAATGGCAATAGTCAGGAGCTGGACGATAATGGAGCTTGTGATATAGGGTGTGATGTTCAGAGCAAGTATCGACATGTTCTCGAAAGAACCACCCGTGAACCGGTCCATGAACCCAAACGCGTCGTTGCTTGTCAGCTCGTCGAACCACTGACGGAAGACCTCGGCGCGCATACCAGGCACCGGTATTGCGCTTCCGAGACGGATGACCACCATCATGGCCAGCGTAAACAGAAGCTTCATCCGGATGTCCTTGATCTTAAACGCGTTTCTTATGGTTTTCAGCATCAGATCACCTCTGCAGTACCACCTGCCGCCTCAATTTTCTGTTTCGCTGTCTCGCTGTAAGCATTCACCTTCACAGTGAGCTTCTTGTTGACTTCACCTACGCCCAGGAACTTGACGCCGTCTCTGACTTCCTTGATGACGCCCTTCTCCAGCAGTGCCTCCGCGTCAACGGTATCCCCGTCATTGAAACGGTCCAGCACGCTCACGTTCAGGCTTACAATATCCTTGCTGTTTCTGTTCTTGAATCCCCTCTTGGGAAGTCGTCTGAACAGGGGCATCTGGCCGCCCTCAAAACCGGGTCTCGGTGCGCCGGATCTGGCCTTCTGACCCTTGTGGCCCTTGCCGGCAGTCTTGCCGTTGCCTGATGCGTGGCCTCTGCCGCGTCTGAAGTTGTCGCTCTGAACGGCCCCTTCCGCAGGCCTTAAATTCGATAATTCCATAGCATCCTCCTTACGATCACGCCGGTGCTGTCTCAGGCACCGATCTCCTCCACCTTGACGAGGTGACGGATCTGCTGGATCTGTCCTCTCGTGGCAGAATTGTCCGGTAACTCCACGCTGCTGTTCAGCTTATGGAAGCCCATGGACTCCACCGTGGCCCTCTGCTTCGGAACGGCGCCGATGGTAGATTTTACCAGGGTGATCCGGAGCTTTTTCCCACTATCTTTCTGTGCCATGATCTATACTCCTTTTCCAAAAAACGAATTGACCGCCCCTTGTCAGGCAACCACTTCCTCGACCTTCTTGCCGCGCTTCTTCGCGACTTCTTCCGGGGTCTTCAGGTTCTCAAGGCCATTGATTGTCGCGTACACGACGTTCTGCTTGTTGTTGGAACCCAGTGACTTGGTACGGATGTTCTTGATGCCAGCCAGCTCGCAGACGCTGCGGGCAGGGCCACCTGCGATGATACCGGTACCTTCGGGGCTGCGCTTTAAGAGAACCTGTGCAGAACCGAACTTGCCGATAAAATCATGTGTGATGCTGTTATTCTCGTCAAGCGGTACCGTGATGAGATTCTTGGTGGCATCCTCCTTACCCTTGCGGATGGCATCCGGGATTTCTGTAGACTTGCCCAGACCTACACCAACATGGCCATTGCCGTCACCTACGACGACGAGAGCCGTGAACTTCATATTGCGGCCGCCCTTGACGACCTTGGTAACGCGCTTGATGGTGACGACCTTGTCGGTCAGCTCAAGATTGCTTGTGTCAACGATCTTGCGTTTCATGCTCCTCTCCTTCCTTAGAATTCCAGCCCGGCTTTTCTGGCAGCATCTGCCAGCGCCTGCACTTTACCGTGGTAGATGTAGCCCCCGCGATCGAAGACAACTGTCTTGATACCCTTATCAGCCGCACGTTTTGCGATCTCTGAACCTACCTTCTCAGCCGCCTCGATGTTGTCCGTCTGAGTCAGAGACCCGCGGAGCTCCTTATCAAGGGTCGATGCGCTCGCCAGCGTTCTGCCGGCCTCATCATCGATGATCTGCGCATAGATATGGCTATTGCTACGGAATACCGCCAGACGAGGTCTCTCGGCTGTGCCGCTCACACGACTCCGGATCCGTAGATGCTTCTTCTCGCGAACCTTCTGTCTTGAACCCTTCTTGATCATCTCATGCTCTCCTTTGATTACTTCTTACCGGTCTTACCGACTTTGCGACGGATGGTCTCGTCCGCGTACTTGATGCCCTTGCCCTTATATGGTTCCGGCGGTCTCTTCTCGCGGATGATGGCAGCATGCTGTCCAACCACCTCTTTGTCAATTCCCTTGACGGTGATGATCTGTCCCTCTACGGTCGTCTCAACGCCCTCGGGATCTGTCAGCTCCACCGGGTGGGAGTAGCCCAGTGTCAGGGTCAGGGTCTTGCCGTTCTTCGCTGCACGATAACCCACACCATTGACCTCCAGCTTCTTCTCGAAGCCGTTTGTCACACCGACTACCATATTGTTCAAAAGACTTCTGGAGAGGCCGTGCAGCGCTCTGTTGCGCTTCTGATCATCAGGGCGGGTCACAGTGAGCTCTCCGTCCTTCTGTTCAAACTTCATCTCCGCAGGGAATACCCTGGTCAGTGTTCCCTTCGGTCCCTTGACCGTCACCTGATTATTTTCTGCAACCTCCACCGTCACACCGGCGGGGACTGCGATCGGCATCTTACCAATTCGTGACATGCCCGCGTTCCTCCGTTTCTTCTATTCTGATTCCGTCACCAGATGAATGCCAGTACTTCGCCGCCCACCTGGAGCTGTCTGGCCTTCTTGTCTGTGATGACACCCTGGTTTGTCGATACAATGGCGATGCCCAGACCGCCAAGTACCTTCGGCAGATCCTCTGCTCCCGCATAAACGCGTAAGCCGGGCTTGGAGATACGCTTGAGACCGGTGATCACCTTGTCTCCGCGATCCTGACCGTACTTCAGCGTAATGTGCAGATTCTTGAAGCCGTTGCCATCATCTACCACATCCAACTTCCGGATGTAACCCTCCTCCAGAAGAATATTGGCAATCGCCTGCTTCATCTTGGACATGGGAACATCAACCGTATCATGTTTTGCTGTATTCGCATTGCGGATTCTTGTAAGCATATCCGCGATCGGATCATTGATAGCCATTCCTGCAACCTCCTTCCTTTATCCTTACCAGCTTGCCTTGCGGACCCCGGGGATCTCTCCCTTGTAGGCCAGCTCACGGAAACAGATTCTGCAGATGCCGTACTTACGCAGGTAAGCATGCGGGCGGCCGCAGATCTTGCAACGGTTGTAGGCTCTCGTAGAGAACTTCGGCTTCATCTGCTGCTTCAGCTTCATGGATAATTTAGCCATTTGTCTATCTTCCTCCTATTACTTGGCAAAAGGCATATTGAACAGCCGCAGCAGCTCGCGTGCCTCCTCATCGGTCCTGGCCGTGGTGGTGAAGACGATGTCCATCCCCCTGGTCTTGTCTACTTTATCATACTCGATCTCCGGGAAGATCAGCTGCTCCCGGATGCCCAGTGCATAGTTACCGCGTCCGTCGAATGCGTTCGGGTTCACACCCCGGAAGTCACGCACACGGGGCAGCGCCAGATTGACAAGACGATCAAGGAAGTCATACATCTTATCACCGCGCAGTGTGACCTTGCAGCCAATCGGCATGCCCTCACGGATCTTGAAATTCGCGATGGACTTCTTTGCCTTGGTCAGAACAGGCTTCTGGCCGGTGATAATCTGCAGATCGCCTGCGGCGTTCTCCAGAACCTTGACATTCTCCTTGGCCTCGCCGATGGCCATATTCACCACGATCTTCTCGAGCTTCGGAACCTCCATGACGTTCTTGTAGCCGAACTTCTTGGTCAGGGCGTCCACGATCTCCGTTTTATACATATCCTTATATCTGCTCACAGTCGTTGCCCCCTCTCTTACTTATCGATGACATCGCCGGTCGACTTGGCGAAACGGACCTTGTTGCCCTTGCTGTCGACCTTGAAGCCGATACGTGTGGGCTTTCCCTTGTGGACATACATCACGTTGGAGATGTCCATGGGGGCTTCCTGCTGGATGATCCCGCCATTGGCGTTCTTTGCGGAGGGCTTCTCGTGCTTTGTCACCATGTTGGCACCCTCGACCGTCACGCGGCCGTTCTTGCGGTCCACAGCGATGACCTTGCCCTCTTTGTCCTTGCTTTTACCGGCGATCACGCGTACGGTATCGCCCTTCTTGATCTTGCTCATTGCCATTGTGGGACCTCCTCACAGCACCTCGGGCGCCAGCGAGAGGATCTTCATGTATTTACGATCACGAAGCTCTCTGGCGACCGGTCCAAAAATACGGGTTCCCTTGGGCGTGCCGTCCTCATTGATGACCACCGCCGCGTTCTCGTCGAAACGGATATAGGAACCGTCCTTACGGCGAGTCTCCTTGGCTGTACGAACCACAACCGCGCGAACGACATCCCCTTTCTTTACAACGCCCCCGGGCGTTGCTTCTTTGACCGACGCAATGATCACATCGCCGATCCTGGCGTAACGCCTGGTTGAGCCGCCCATCACACGGATGGTCAACAGCTCTCTGGCGCCTGTGTTATCCGCGACCTTGAGTCTGCTTTCCTGCTGTACCATAGCTCATCTCTCCTTCTGTACTGATTACTTCGCGCGCTCGATGATCTGGACCAGACGCCATCTCTTATCCTTGGACAGCGGTCTTGTTTCCATCACACGGACGGTATCGCCGATTCGGCACTCGTTGTTCTCATCATGCGCTTTGAGCTTGTAGGTGCGCTTGACGATCTTCTTATAGAGCGGATGCTTGACGTGATCTTCGATGGAGACCGTGATGGTCTTGTCCATCTTATCGCTGGTCACCTTGCCGACACGCGTTTTTCTTAAGTTCCTTTCCACGATTTTCTCCTTTCAGGGCCTGTCCAGGCTTTACTTGGTGGCCTTCGCCTTCTTGGTGATCACGGTCTGAATCCGGGCGATGTTCTTACGTACATCATGGATCCGGGCTGTGTTGTCCAGCTGATTCGTCGCATTCTGGAACCGCAGGTTGAACAGCTCCTTCTTGGCCAGGACGAGTTCGGCACTCAGATCCTCCACCGTCTTGGCGTTCAGATCTTCCATATACTTAGTTGTCTTCATTCGTCGCACCACCTTCCTGAGCTGCAGCAAGATCTGCCTTGGATACGATCTTGCACTTGCAGGGCAGCTTATGCATTGCCAGTCTCAGCGCTTCTCTTGCAGTTGCTTCCTCGACACCGCCGATCTCAAACAGTACGCGGCCCGGCTTTACAACTGCTACCCAGTAATCCACCGTTCCTTTTCCGGAGCCCATTCGTGTCTCAGCGGGCTTCGCGGAAACCGGCTTATCCGGGAAAATCTTGATCCATACCTGTCCACCACGCTTGATGAAACGGGTCATGGCCACACGGGCTGCCTCGATCTGATTGGAGCGGATCCAGCAGGGCTCGACGGCGACAATACCAAAATCTCCATATGTGATGGTGGTGCCGCGGCAGGCCTTATGTGCCATGGTTCCGCGGAACTGCTTGCGGTGTTTGACTCTCTTCGGCATTAACATCAGCGTATACCCCCTTCCAGGCCAAACGGATCATTGTCCTTGGTAGGCAGGATCTCACCCTTGTAGATCCAGACCTTGACACCTACCTTGCCGTAGGTGGTGTCCGCCTCGGCGAATCCGTAATCGATATCCGCACGCAGTGTCTGAAGCGGGATGGTACCCTCGCTGTAGAACTCGCTGCGGGCGATGTCTGCACCGCCGAGACGTCCGCTCACACAGGCCTTGATACCCTGTGCATCCGTCTTCATCGTACGGCTCATGCAGCTCTTCATCGCACGACGGAAGGAGACACGGTTCTCCAGCTGTCCGGCGATGTTCTCCGCCACCAGCTGCGCGTCCTTATCCGGACGCTTGATCTCCTTGATGTCGATCATTACTTTCTTATCTGTGAGCTTCTGCAGCTCCTTGCGAGTATTCTCAATCTCCGCACCGCCCTTGCCGATGATGATACCCGGCTTCGCCGTGTAGACGATAACCTTCACTCTGTCGGAAGCACGTTCGATCTCGATCTTGGAGACACCCGCCTCATAGTGCTTCTTCTTGAGGAACTTGCGGATCTTGTGATCCTCGACGATATTGTCGGCAAAATCTGTGCCCTCCGCATACCATCTGGAATCCCAATCCGAGATCACACCAACTCTCAGGCCATGTGGATTAACCTTCTGTCCCATTTGGTTACTGACTCCTTTCTCTTATCTCTCATCCAACACGATGGTGAGGTGGCTCATTCTCTTCTGGATCCGATAGGCACGGCCCTGTGCTCTGGGCTGAATCCTCTTCATGATCGGACCGTTGTCCGCGCGGCACTCTGCAATATAGAGATTGCTGCGGTCCATGCCGTTATTGTTCTCCGCATTTGCCACCGCTGAGGAGAGCAGTTTGTAGATGACGCTCGACGCATAGCGGGGATTATACTCCAGGATCGCCAGCGCCTGTTCCACGTTCTTACCGCGGATGGCATCCATGACGAAGCAGGCTTTCTGTACCGGAATACGGGCGTAAGACAGCTTTGCCGAAGGGCGCTTCTCCCTGTTCTCCTGATTCCGCTCTCTCTTCACCTGCGATCTGTGCTGTGTAGCCATGATGATCGTTTCCTCCTTATCCTTTACCTGACACCGCTCTTGCGCTCGGCCGGCGTATTGCCCGCATGCCCCTTGAAGGTGCGCGTCGGGACGAACTCTCCGAGCTTATGGCCAACCATATCCTCTGTCACATATACCGGGATATGCTTGCGACCATCATGCACAGCGATTGTGTGCCCGACGAAAGAGGGGAAGATCGTCGACCGTCTGGACCAGGTCTTGACAACCTGCTTCTGGTTCGATGCATTCATCGCATCGATCTTCTTTAAGAGGCTCGCATCTGCGAACGGTCCTTTCTTCAGTGATCTTGACATGTCTTTGCTCCTTTACTCTCTTCGTCTACTGTTACTTGATGGCCCGGCCGTCTCTGCGTCTGACGATCAGGCGGTTACTCGACTTCTTGCTCTTCCTTGTCTTGTAGCCCAGTGCCGGCTTGCCCCAAGGGGTAGACGGACCCGGACGTCCGATCGGGGAGCGTCCCTCACCACCACCATGCGGGTGATCGTTCGGGTTCATGACGGAACCGCGTACTGTCGGACGGAAGCCCATGTGACGCTTACGTCCGGCCTTACCATAATTGATCAGGTTGTGATCGATGTTGCCCACCACACCAACCGTGGCACGGCACTCGATCGGCACCATTCTCATCTCACCGGAAGGAAGACGAAGTGTGGCATATCTGCCCTCCTTAGCCATGAGCTGTGCTGCGCTGCCTGCGCTACGAACCAGCTGGCCGCCGCGTCCGGGATTCAGCTCGATGTTGTGCACATTCTCACCAACCGGAATGGCGGAGAGGGGCAGGCAGTTGCCCACATGCACCTCAGCCTTGGGGCCGTTCATGATGGTCATCCCATCCTTGAGTCCGCTGGGGGCCAGGATATAGGTGCGGGTGCCATCCTCATACTCTACTAATGCGATGTTGGCTGTGCGGTTCGGATCATACTCGATGCCCAGCACCTTTGCCGGCATGTCATCCTTATTGCGCTTGAAGTCAACGATACGATACTTCACACGGCCGCCGCCGCCACGGTGACGCACCGTGATCTTGCCCTGATTGTTGCGGCCGGCCTTACTGTTCTTGGATACGAGCAGGGACTTCTCAGGCGTTTTCTTCGTGATCTCCGAGAAGTCGGAGCCCGTCATGTTTCTTCTTGACGGTGTATAGGGGCCGTACTTCTTGATTCCCATGTCTGTTCTCCTTCTCTAACGTTTACCGACTGGACCCGCGTATCAGAGACCCTGGAAGATCTCAATATCCTTGCTGTCCTCGGTGAGTGTCACGACTGCCTTCTTGGTCTTCGCGGTGAACCCGATAGTCATCCCACGACGGCGCTTCTTGCCCTGCGCGTTCAGTGTGTTGACCTTTGCGACCTTGGTGCCATCGAACATCTTCTCGACCGCTTCCTTGATCTGGGTCTTGTTGGCCTCCGGATGTACGAAGAAGGTGTACTTCTTTTCGCCCATCATATTCATGCTCTTCTCAGTGAGCACGGGCTTCTGAATGATATCATAGTATTCCAGCGCTGCCATCAGCAATACACCTCCTCGATCTTCGCTACCGCATCCTTCGTCAGGATGAGGGTCTGTGCATTCACGATATCGTAGACATTGATCGTGCCGGGCAGGGCTGTCTGAACCTCCGGGAGGTTCCGTGCGGAGAGCCTGACCTTCTCGTCCTGCTCACCGGTCACAACAAGCGCCTTGCGGGTCGCCTTGAGGTTCTGCATGACCTTGGCGAACTTCGCGGTCTTGATCTCGTCGAACTAGAGCTCGTCCACAACGATGAGCTTCTCATTCTGCACCTTGTCGCTCAGCGCGGACTGCAGAGCCGCACGCTTCTCCTTCTGGTTCATCTTGAAGGAATAATCACGCGGTACCGGCGCGAATACTACGCCACCGCCTGTCCACTGGGGTGCCCTTGTCGAACCCTGGCGTGCATGACCCGTACCCTTCTGACGCCACGGCTTGCGGCCGCCGCCGGAAACCTCTGAACGGGTCTTGGCCTTCTGTGTACCCTGGCGCTTGTTCGCCAGCTGCTGTACGACGGCCATATGTACGAGGTGCTCATTGACTTCGACACCAAACACGGCATCATTGAGGTCCATCTTGCCGACCTCATTGCCCTCCATATTGTATACAGCTACTTGTGCCATCTGATCGATCCTCCTTTTCCTTTATTACGCCTGAACCTTAGAGGTCTCTCTGATGGTGACGAGCCCCTTCCTGGGACCGGGGATCGCGCCCTTGACGAGGATCAGGTTCTTGTCCGCATCCACACGGACGATCTCCAGATTCTGTACAGTCACCTTGACGCTGCCCATGTGGCCGGGCATGCCCTTTCCCTTGAACACACGGCT
>JAFSYF010000167.1 GCA_017443695.1 Butyrivibrio sp. | reverse complement strand
GTGGGACGGTTCTACGGTCTTGCTGGAAAGCGCAAGACAGATAGAACCGTCCCTCTGTCTTCCCGTCCCTGCTGTCTTTCAAGCTCGCGAACCGCCCGGGTGATGCTCCCGGAGTCTGTCACAATATTTCAGTTCCTGGTTGGAAAAAGGATGTTGAATTGGTATAATGTGACGGTATTTGTGAAAATCACGCGCTAAGAGGAGGAAATGATGATGATGGATAATTCGACGCCGAATGCACCCGCTTATTTCACCTATCCGGGGAAACTGGAAGGGTATAAAAAGGGCAAACCGATTCTGACCGCGCTGCTGGGTGTGGTGCTGTTTGCGGTGTTTATGGTGGCACTGGTAATTCTGTGCGGTGTGGTAGCGGTGCTGGAGGGGAAGGATATGATGACGCTCCTGCAATCCTTCCAGGGCGGCTATGATACGCTGGATGTGTACTCCGGTGCGGGGGCACTGCTCTCCATGGGGAATCTGGCGGTGATCATTCCTGCACTGTTTCTGGCCATGAAGATCACGAAGGAGAGGCCGATCCATACCCTGACATCAAGCCGGGGCGGCTGGAACAGGATCTTCTTTATCCGGGCACTGTTTCTCGCGCTGCTGGTCAACGGGCTCCCGCAGGTGGTCATCGCCGCAGCCACGGGTGGTTTCAGTCACATCCAGTTCAGATACACCATTCCGGGTTTCATCATCTTCGTGCTGCTGGTGCCCCTTCAGTGCATCGCGGAGGAGTATCTGTTCCGGGGCTTCATCGGTCAGACGATCGCTTCCTGGCTGAAGAATCCCATTCCCGCCATTCTGATCTCCACCGTTTTCTTTATGATCTCACATGCCTATAACACACTGGGGCTCATTGGCACCTTTGTCGCCGGCACGGTGTTGTGTCTGGTGACATGGCGTACCAAGGGGCTGGAGGTCGCCTGCGCCCTTCATATCGTCAACAATTTCTTCGCCTTCCTGCTGAGCGGGATCGGCGTCGCGGCGGTCACCTCCAATGAGGGGATCGTCGACTTCGTCGAGCAGCTGATGATCTATGCCGTGTTCCTTGCGCTGGTGTTCGTGCTGGATCAGAAGAAGGGATGGTGGACAGACGCCACCAAATAACCCCAGAAAACACAGGGTCTATGCTATTATCGGCATAGACCCTGTGCTTCAAACCACAGCGCAACGACTGATATATCTGTCCGCCTCTTCTGCCTGCAATCCAAAACGGCGTATCAGACGCTCCCTGATGGTCTCATGATCCACGCCATCTTCCAGTTTGTCGGCGATAAAAGCGATGATGCCTTTTTGTAATCCTTCTTCTCTTCCTTTGTGTATGGAATCTTCTACGATCTCGTCTAATCCGTTTCTCATATTGTACTGACCTCCTTCCGTTAATGCTGGTGTGACGCCATATTTCTCAAGATTGACATATTCCGTCATCATTTCATACGCATCAGGAGCAACCGACTGGAACGCATCGTCCTCTTCCACCAGCTTCTTCAAAGCTGCGCCATCCCTGCTGCATCTCATAATATCCAGCACCTGTTTTAAATCCGTATGATATCTGGCCGTGTCATCTGCGTTCATCCTGGGGATCTCGATGATGTTCAACTGGTATCCGCTGATGAACCTCATCAATTCCTGCGGGATGTCTTCTGTATCGATCATATCCAACAGATTAAACGGCCCATCCCAATTATCCGCATTGCTCAATACGATCGTGACCACCGGATGAATCCTCGCCTCCTTTGGGAAACTGTATAATCTCTCCCCGGCGGTTAGCCCTGATATCTCAGAATCCTTATCCTTGATCTGCTGCCGCACTCTCCGGTTGATTTGAAGTACCTCTGCCTTATAGTCAGCGATATCGCTCTCCATGATACGGACAGGCAGGGAATAATCCACTGTCTCCTGACCTTCCTCACCTATGATCGCGAATCCAACCCCGAAAGCCGTCCTCATCACGATGTCCCGTGTCCTGCGCCCCTTCTGAGCGGATACTTCGCTCAGATCATCTGCAGACACAACCTGTCTGCCCTCAAAGCAAGTACCATTGATCAAATCAGCAAATCTCTGAGGATCTGAGAAAAAAACACGGTTTCTGGAATCTCTTCTTCCCATATTCACCTCCTGACAAGAATCACTCCGCAATAATAGAATAGAACATTTGTTCGATTCTGTCAAGTCAAACATTGGAATTATTCAGATTCCATTTCCATTATACCACGAACGTCAATGACCCTTGATTTCTTATTACCTCT
>JAFSYF010000166.1 GCA_017443695.1 Butyrivibrio sp. | reverse complement strand
CGACAAGGCCATCGACATCACCATCCCCGCCATCGAATACGCCAAAAGCAAAGGATTCAATGTGTCCCTGTCTTCCTTCGACACTACCCGCGCCGACCAGGATGAACTGGAAAAGTATCTGACGACAATCATGAAGACCTGCCGCCCTGATTCTGTGACAATCCTTGACACTATGGGTTCTGCTCTTCCGGAAGCCATTGCATACATGGTCAGGTGGATCAAGGATATGTGTGACGGTATCTCTGTGGAAGTACACACTCACAACGACTTTGGCATGGGTACAGCGACGGAGATTGCTGGCATCTGTGCTGGTGCAGATGTGGTACATACTTGCATCAACGGTCTCGGTGACCGTATGGGCAATGCGGCGCTGGAGGAAGTTGCTTTTGCAATGAAGGTGCTCCTGGGCTTGGACAATGACTACAACCTTCTGGCGCTGGAACCGGCCTGCAAGTATGTAGCTGAACTGACTGGGCGTCCGTTGCCGGTGAATAAGCCGGTTATCGGTGTTACCAACTATTCTAGGGAAGCCGGCATGGGCGCGAACCTGGCCGTTGAAAACCCCTTAGTCATGTTCGCTACGGATCCGTCCATTATCGGTCGCAAAGGCCGGGTAATTCTGGGCAAGAAGAGTGGCAAGGCCAACGTCGAATTCCTGCTCAAGCAGAATGGCTGGACTGCGGACAAGGATCAGATCGCAGCCATGGTACAAGACATCAAGACGTTGGCCGTCGCGAAGAAGCGGATTCTGACAGATGACGAGTTCAAGCAGATCGCCGGGAAATATATCAAGGTAGACTGACAAATGGCTGACCTCAACCTGGTAAGGGAAAACCTCGAAAAGAGGGGTTATTCCGCTAAAGCCTTCGCCACAGGTGCGGAGGCGGCGGAGTATCTGTCTTCCGTGATCCAGGACACCGTCGTTGTCTTCGGCGGGACACAGACCGCCGAGGATCTGGGACTATATGAAAAACTGGGACAGAACAACACAGTCATAAAAAACGCAGAGAGAAGAGCACGTCTGCAGGACAAAGAGTTTCAGAAGGAGGTGATGAGCTCCCCGGTCTTCATCGCATCTGCCAACGGGGTCTCCGAGGACGGGGACATCGTGAACATCGACGGATTCGGCAACCGCACGTCAGGCATTCTCCACGGGCATGAACGGGTGTTCCTGGTGATCGGACGAAACAAGATCGTCCCAACGCTGGAAGATGCTGTCTTCCGTGCCCGGAATGTGGCAGCCCCTAGGAACGCGCAGAAAAAGCAGCTGAATACGCCCTGCGCCATCAACGGGGACCGGTGCTATGACTGCAATAGCCCGCAGCGGATCTGCAGGGGGATGGAGATCCTGCTCCGACCCGTCAGGAGCTGCAAAACCGAGATCGTACTGGTAGATGAGGATCTGGGGATGTGATCGCCCGCTTCTTAAGGGAAAAGACTACGGTATACAGAATATGACCACGCCAAACAACAAAGGAGGAGAAAATGAAGAAGTATCTCAAAACAGCCCTCGCCGCCCTGCTGATCGTCATAATGGTCTGCTCGGTGGCCTGCGGACAGCAGAAGGCAGAGACCCCCGCTCCCGCTACCAGCACGCAGCAGAGCACTACGCAGCAGGCGCCCGCCGCAGCTGAGAAACCGGCTGAGACGACCACGCAGAAGACAGAGGAAAAGCCCGCGGAGCAGCCGCAGGCGGCCGCAGAACCTGAAATGAAGCAGGAAAAGAGGGAC
Source organism: Butyrivibrio sp. (assembly GCA_017443695.1). Classification (GTDB taxonomy): domain Bacteria; phylum Bacillota; class Clostridia; order Lachnospirales; family Lachnospiraceae; genus Butyrivibrio. Next base: position 3,075 of record JAFSYF010000166.1, on the reverse strand, counting down.
ATCTACCTGGGCGTCGGTTCCCTCGGCGGCGCGTTCTACCCCCTGGGCCAGGGCATGGCCACCCTGGTCAACCAGTATTCCGGTGGTCTCACCATGACTCCGGAAGTCACAGGCGGCGCTGTTGACAACGTGCGTCTCGTGGGCAACAAGGAAGTCGACATCGGCATCACGGCGGAGAACAATGCCTATGATGGCCTCGCCGGCCAGGGCTCCTATACAGAGAAGTATGAACTCATGGGCATCGGCCGTCTCCATCCCAGCGCCCTGCACATCGTGGTCCTCGACGATTCCCCCATCCAGACCATTGAGGACCTCAGAGGCAAGAAGGTCACCCTCGGTGCAGCCGGCAGCGGCGGCATCCCGGTGGCCCAGGTACTCCTCGCTGCCTACGGCATGACCTTTGACGACATCGTCGCCAACTATCTGCCCACGGCTGACGGCTACACCCAGCTGGGCGACGGCAACATCGATGCATCCATCGGCCTGTTCGGTATGCCGGGCAGCGCCTGCATGGAGCTTGCCAGCACCAAGAAGATCCGCTTCATCGACATCGACCAGGACAAGATCGACCAGATCGTGGCGGAGTACCCCTATTACGCGCAGGTCGACATCAGTGCGGACCTCTACGGAACGGACAAGGGAACGTCCACCATCGGTACGGTGAACTGCCTGATCGTCCGGCCGGACCTGGAGGACAACGTGGTGTACTGGCTCGCGAAGTCCATCTATGACAACCTGGACGAACTGCACAGCATCAACGAGACTTCGAAGACCATCACGCAGGAATCCGGTGCGAAGTGCAGCGTTCCCCTCCACCCCGGCGCCAAGCGTTACTGGGAGGAAGTATTCGGGAAGGATTACTTCGGTAACTAAGTCGTAATTGTAGAAAAAAGAGGCGGACATCTGTGATTTCGCCTCTTTTTCTTCTAAGGAGGTCTTACAAGCATGGAAGAGTTACAGCAGCCGAAGAGCAAGGTCAGCTCCTATCTGCAAAAGTTTATCGGCCTCGTTGCCATTGCGACGGGCCTGATGCATATCCTCAATACGGCGGGCGTCATCACGCTCTCATCCATCACGCTCCGTGTGCTGCACCTGGGCGCGATGATGTGCATCGTGCTGATCGCAGACGAAAAGAATAAGAAATATCACTCCAAGCTGGACGCGGTCATCCGCGGTATCATCACCGTGTGCGTGATCGCCTGCTCCGCGTACCTGCTGCTGGTCGCCTGGCCCAACATGATCGCCACCGGCGGCAGCAGCACGAAGACGGACGCTATCATGGGCCTGATCATGTGCATCGTCCTGCTGGAGACCTGCCGCAGATACCTGTCGCCGACGCTGACGATCGTGGCGATCGTCTTCCTTCTTTATCCGTTTGTGTGCAGCCATCTGTTCGGCGTTTTGAAGGGGAGGACCTACAGTTTCACCCGCGTGTTCACCACGATGTTCTCCTCCACGAACTCCATCTACGGCATCCCCCTGGGCGTGTCCGCCACCTACATCGTGATGTTCTGCATCTTCGGTTCATTCCTGAAGGCCTTTGGGACATCCGATTTCATGTACCGGCTCTCCTCCGCGATCACGCGGGGCATGCTTGGCGCCACGGCGAAGACCGCCGTCGTGTTCAGCCTGCTGATCGGCATGATCACCGGTTCCCCAGCCGGGAACGTGGCTATCACCGGTTCCATGACCATCCCCCTGATGAAATCCAGGGGCTACCCCAAGGAAAAGGCCGCCGCTTATGAATCCGTCGCCTCAACGGGCGGACCGCTGATGCCCCCTGTCATGGGTTCCGCCGCCTTTCTTATGGCCGAGATCACCGGCATCCGGTATGCCTCCATCGCAAAGGCGGCTCTCCTGCCCGCTCTCTTGTACTTCCTGTCAGTCATGTTTATCGCCACAAACGACTGCCGCGCAAACAATATTGATACCGGGCGGAAGCGCGAACCTGAGGATGAGACGGTTTGGCAGGTCCTTAAGTCCGGATGGGCCAACGCCCTGCCCATGATCTCCCTGATCGTCCTCCTGGTAGCCGGGTACTCCCCTCTCAAGTCAGCGTTCTTCTCCTCGATCATACTGGTCGTCGTATACGTCCTTATGACGAGGAAGATCAACAAGGAGCTGTTCGTCAAACTGGTCAACGGCATCCGGCAGGGCGTTATCGACGCCAGCACCATGGCAGTCGCGTGCGCCACCTCCGGCATCGTCGTGGGCATCCTGTCCATGACCGGCCTCGGCTCCCGGATCTCCACGCTCATTATCACGATCTCCCAGGGCCAGATCATGCTGGCGCTGGTGCTGGTCATGCTTACGGCCATCGTGCTGGGCATGGGCCTGCCCACCTCCCCCGCCTACCTGGTACTGTCCACGGTGGCGGTCCCGGCCCTGGTCAAGATGGGCCTGCCCATCCTGGCCTCCCATCTGTTCGTGTTCTTCTTTGCCGCGATCTCCGCGATCACGCCTCCTGTGGCGCTGGCCTCCTATGTGGCTGCCGGCATCGCGGACGCCAACCTGAACAAGGTGGGCTGGATTGCATTCAGGTGGGGCATAACGAGCTTCATCCTGCCCTACATGTTCATCCTCAGCCCTGCACTGCTCCTTGACGGCCCCATCCTGGACGTGATCCTGGTGGTCGTCATGGGTATAATCGGTGTGTTCTGCCTGGCGATAGGCATCGTAGGGTTCTGGAAGGCAAAGGTTCCCTGGTGGCAGCGCATCATCATCTTTGCCTGCGGCCTGCTGCTCATCGATGTCAACATCTGGACGGATGTCATCGGCATCGCCGGTGCGGCGGTCATTTGCCTCATCAACTATAAAAAAGGACAAAAAAACGAGCTGAGACCGGCGGAGGTAGTTTAAAAGTATGGCAGCAGTATTTATGGACGAGTACGCGATCCTGGAAGGCGCGATCAACCTGCACCTGCATGTGGGCCCGGATTACGCGCCAAGGTATGGCGACAGTATCAAGCTCGCCACGCAGGCGAAGGAATTCGGCATGCGTGCGCTGGCGCTGAAGACACATCTCATGTCCACCGTCCCCCACGCGTATCATGCGAACAAAGTCGTGGAAGGTGT
>JAFSYF010000165.1 GCA_017443695.1 Butyrivibrio sp. | reverse complement strand
AATATCGCGGGGGTTCTGGGTGACGAAATAAATGCCGATTCCTTTGCTGCGAATAAGCTTGACCACCTGTTCAATCTTATCCAGGAGCGCTTTGGGGGTATTCTTGAACAGGAGATGGGCCTCGTCAAAGAAGAATACCAGCTTCGGTTTGTCCAGATCCCCCACCTCCGGCAGCGTTTCAAAGAGCTCGGACATCAGCCAGAGCAGGAAGGTGGAGTACAGGGCACCGTTGCCGATCAGGCTCTCACTGTCCAGTATATTGATCATACCGCGGCCACCGTCCCCGAGGCTGAAGAAATCACGGATGTCAAAGGCCGGTTCGCCGAAGAAGCGGTCACCGCCTATGGTCTCCAGCGCCACGACGGAACGCAGGATTGCACTGATGGAAACCGTGCTCATCTTACCGTATTCCGCGGCATAGGCTTTATTGTTTTCAGAGACATAGTTGAGCATGGACTTGAGATCCTTCGTGTCTATGAGAAGGAGCCCCTCATCGTCCGCGATCTTGAAGACAATGGTCAGAATATTGCTCTGCAGTTCGTTCAGTCCGAGTATCCGGGAGAGCAGAAGCGGACCCATCTCTGAAATCGTTGTACGCAGAGGGATGCCTTTCTCTCCATAGATGTCCCAGAACTGTGCCGGGTAATTCTGATAATGATAGCCGGTTTCTGCCAGACCAAAGCGCTCAATCCGCTTCTCCATCCCGGAACCAGGGGAGAGCATCCCGGCCAGATCACCCTTCACATCGGCCAGAAATACCGGAACCCCCATATCACTGAAGGATTCGGCCAGTACCTTCAATGTGACAGTCTTGCCGGTGCCGGTAGCCCCGGCGATCAGTCCGTGACGGTTTGCCATCTGCGGCAGGAGATAGATCTCCTCACCGTCTTCCTTACTTGCAATCCAGATCTTTCCATCCAGTACCATAGCAGCAACTCCTTTCAGTTCCTATCCTAAGTCCCTATCCTAAGTTCCAATCCTAAAGCATCTCCCGGAAAAAAACAAGTGTTTCACATGGAATCGGTTGACGAGGCGGTGCATTTTGCTTATGATAAAAGGGCATGGCGGGTTCCTTCGAAAACGGAGGAAACATGCGAAAAGACGGAAATAATTATACGATAATCCGGATGCTGATCATCGGTCTGATGTGCAGCATGTGCTCTTTTACACCGGGATGCAGAAAACGGGTGGATGAGAGTGCGCTTCTGATGCCCCTGTCGGGGGAGGAGACCCTGTTGCCAACGGGAGAAGCCCTTACGGAGGCAATTGACGAAGCGGAGACGGCTGAGGTATCGGAGCCCCCCGTTGTAACAACGATTCTGGTGCATGTATGCGGCGCCGTACAGCGGGAAGGTGTCTATGAGCTGCCGACTGGCAGTCGCGTGATAGATGCCATAGACAGCGCAGGAGGTCTCACAGGGGATGCAGCCGGCGAGGCTGTCAATCAGGCGAGCGTCCTGCAGGACGGGATGAAGGTCCGGATTCCGACGAAGGAAGAACTGGAGACTTCAGATGGTGCCGTTCAACAGAAGGTATCCGATGTGCTGGTGATTGGATCCGGGCCGGTGGAAGTGCCTGATGGACGGATCAACATCAATACCGCAACGGTGGAGGAACTGAGTACACTGCCGGGCATCGGCGCGGCGCGTGCACAGAAGATCATTGACTACCGCGAACAGCACGGGGGCTTCGCCGTTATAGAAGATATCATGAAGGTCAGCGGGATCAAGGAAAAAGCCTTTGCACAGCTGAAGGATCTGATCAAAGTCTGAGAGAGAGCAGTGTTCGCTGTCCGGGCAGAAGAAAGCGGAACAGAGAAATGGCCAGAAGAGTTTTGGTGGTTGACGACGAGCGTATGATCGTCAAGGGAATACGATACAGCCTGGAGCAGGACGGAATGGAGGTTGACTGCGCCTATGACGGCGAGGAGGCATTGACGCTGGCGCGGACGAATACATACGACATCATCATGTTGGATGTGATGCTGCCCAAGCTGGATGGATTCCAGGTCTGTCAGCAGGTGCGGGAGTTCTCCCGTGTGCCGATTGTCATGCTGACGGCGAAGGGCGACGATATGGATAAGATCATGGGGCTTGAATACTGAGCGGATGATTATATCACGAAGCCTTTCAATATTACGGAAGTCAAACTCAGAATCAAAGCCATCATGCGCCGGTCCGGTACCGTGCAGGAGCAGCCGGCTCCGCAGAATACTGCATTCGGGGATCTGAGGCTGAACGGGGAGTACCGCCGTGTCTACATCAAAGACCGCGAGATCAATCTGACGAGCAGAGAGTATGAGGTGCTGGAGCTGCTGGCTTCCACACCCGGTAAAGTCTATGGCCGTGCAGAATTGCTGCATGCGATATGGGGAGATGACTATCCCGGAGATGAGCGTACCGTGGATGTGCATGTCCGCCGTCTGAGAGAAAAGCTGGAGGACAATCCGAGTGAACCCCGGTATGTTCGGACGAAGTGGGGCTCCGGATACTATTTCCAGCAATGAGATTATCCCGTTTATTCTACAGTCTGCGTCTGAGGATTTTCCTGATCGTCGCACTGATTGGTGTGATGTCATGTCTGGCTGTGCATTTCGCCATTCTGGAGAGCTATGAGAACCGGGCGGTCAGTGTCCGAACCTCGGAGGTTCAGACACAGATGATGATCATCGCCAATCACCTGATCAACTACAATTATCTCATGGATCCCTCTTCGGAGGTGGTGAACGCGGAGCTGGACATGCTGGCCAATCTCTATGACGGACGTGTGATAGTGATTGATTCGGGTCTGCGGATACGCCGGGATACCTACGGGATCAGCCAGGGAAGGACGATCATCTCGGAAGAGGTGGTCCGGTGTCTCAAAAATGGTGTCTCCGGCGCCACCTCAAAATATGACCGTCAGAACGGATACATCGAGATGACGACGCCGATTGTGGCAACGCAGCAGCTGATGACCGGCGATATTACGGGCAGGAAGCAGACACAGGAGGTCACCAGGGGGGTTCTGCTGACCAGTGTTTCAACGGATTACATTCGGACGACACTGAACGTATTGTCGCGCAGTGCGCTTACCATCGAGATTATTCTGATCCTGTTCATTCTGGTCTTTGCCTATTGGATGTCTCTGGCATTACTGCGTCCCTTTACCCAGCTCACGCGGGCGATTGAGGAGGTTAAGGCTGGCTTTACCAGTGAGCCGATTGTCGGACCGGGCTATGTGGAGACGGAGCGTATCGTACACGCTTTTAATCAGCTGCTGCAGCGGATGAAGGTGCTGGATGATTCCAGACAGGAGTTTGTGGCGAATGTTTCGCATGAACTGAAGACACCGATCACTTCCGTCAAGGTGCTGGCGGATTCACTGCTGACGCAGGAGGAGGTGCCCGCAGAGGTCTATAGGGATTTCATGGAGGATATCGCTGCAGAGGTGGATCGTGAGGACAAGATCATCACAGATCTGCTGTCGTTGGTCCGGATGGACAAGCGGGCCACGGAGCTGAACATCACTACTGTGGATGTGGGGGCCATGACAGAGATCGTGCTGAAGCGCCTGCGCCCCATCGCGCGTAAGCATGATATCAGTCTGACATTGGAGACGAGACGGACCATTATGGCAGATATCGACGAGGTGAAGATGTCCATGGTCCTGACAAATCTGGTAGAAAACGGGATCAAATACAATCACGACGGCGGTTTCGTCCAGGTGGTGCTCGATGCGGACCACCAGTATTTCACCATTGAAGTCAGTGATTCCGGTATCGGCATTCCGGAGGAATCCCTGGGACATATCTTTGAACGGTTCTACCGTGTGGATAAGTCCCATTCCAGAGAGATCGGCGGAACGGGTCTCGGACTTGCCATCACCAGAAGTGCGGTGCTGATGCATCGCGGAACGATTGATGTTTCCAGCGTACCGGGAGAGGGGACGACCTTTACGGTCCGGATCCCGCTGACACACGCCGTATGAGGAGAAAGAGCAGAAAATCGGATATCCGCCGGACATACGGGTTGATGCTGTTGTGTCTCCTGGTCCTGACAGGATGCGGAGACAGGCGCGGAAGAAGACCGGATGAGGATGCGTTCAGTATCTACTATGTGAACAACAGTGAAACGGCCATTCTTTCAAGAGCATATACGCTCCAGGCTGCGGAGGACGATACGGAGTCAGCCGTGGAGGAACTGCTGGTGGCACTGGCCACGGTTCCGGAACATCTGGAATATGAGGCGCCACTGGCCGGGAAGGGACAGCCTGTAGACCATTTGCTGAATGCAGGGCTGCTGACACTCTCCTTTGAAGCGGATTATATGCAGATCGACCGGACGACGGAAATTCTGAACCGTGCGGCAACGGTACGGACGCTGACGCAGCTGCCGGGTGTGGATTATGTGACCTATCAGGTGGCCGGGGTCCCTCTGGCGACAGAGGACGGAACGGTCATCGGCAACATGTCGGCAGACACCTTCATCTATAATGCGGGAAATGAGATCAATTCCTATGAGCGGGTTGAGCTGGCGCTGTATTTCGCCACACAGGACGGTACGGAGCTCATAGAGGTCTATCGGAATGTGGTATACAACAGCAACATCTCCATGCAGCGTCTGGCTGTGGAACAGCTGTTGCGCGGACCCAACATCGATGTGGCCCACCCGGTGCTGAATCCACAGACAAAGATCAACAGCATTACCGTACGGGATGGGATCTGCTATATCGATCTCGACAGCAGCTTTCTGACGCCGGCGTACCCTGTGACGCCGGAGGTCATGGTTTATTCCATCGTCAACACGCTGGCGGAGTT
>JAFSYF010000023.1 GCA_017443695.1 Butyrivibrio sp. | reverse complement strand
TAATTTCGAGGTCTACACTGTGTTCCGTGATAGTCCTCGATGCATTTTCTCACTCTGACATCCCGTTCCGCTCTCGTCCACTTTAGTCCTCAGAAATCGAAACTTTTTGCATCGTTCCGTCCTGATACGACTGTGACCGTTACGCCACGACACGCAGCGTCTTAGTGCGTCCTGCTACGTCAAGTCGTCGAGCATAACGTCGGGAATTATACTTCGTACACCGGCTGGAGGCGGATGTCTGTGAGGCGGACGATGTTGCCCGTGGTCTCCTCGACACGGCCCGCCATGGCGGACTCGACGTTGACATTGGCGCCCTCTCTGATGGGGGTGATATAGAGTGTCAGCGTCGGGGTCTCCTGGGACAGGAGCGCTGCCGCGGCATCCGCAAGCCCGTACTCCCAGGTGGCACCGTTGCAGAAATTGTCACTGATCAGCATCCCGTCCGCGAGGAACAGGCTGCCGATATCCCCCTGATAGTCGATCTGCAGCCGCACATCCTTCAAGGTCCCGGCTGTCTGTCCGGACCGTCTCTCCTGCAGTGCCTGCAGCAGATCCGCCGGAACCGTCACCGTCCAGCGTGTCTCTCCCACTTTATTCACCACAGGCGCCGCCTGTCTCTCCTGCACCCGGAGCACATAGGCATCCAGCTGCGGGAAGGCACTCGGTACAGACCCAGCAGAGCCGTTCCAGCCGGCTGTTCCGGCAGGATAGATCCATACGTTCGTCTCCGGCTCTGTCGACTCCACCCGGAGCTTCCCGTCCGCATCTTCCAGCAGCGCCGCATCCGTAAAGACCAGCCGCTCATCCCTGACGAGGAACATCCGGTTCGCCATGGCCCTGTTCAGCACCAGCACGCGGGCACGGTGCTGTCCGTCCGATATAGTGAAATCCGTCAGCGCCGCCGCTGCACCCGTCGTGACATCCAGCGCCTGACAGGTGATCTCATGCGCACCGGTATGACCCGCAATCTCCACATTCTCTGCGAAACGGAAGGTCGGCCGCATCCCGTCCGGCGCCAGGAATACATAGGACACCTCTCCCGCCCCCGCCGGAGAGATTCTGCGCACCGGCTGTGCCGTCGCTGTCAGCAGGGTCATCCCCTCCATATCGAAATGGAAAGGCAGGATCGCGTTCTCATCGGATGCGATATCAAAGGCGAAGGTCAGCGTCTCCCCGTCCGGCAGCTGCAGCCGGACCTCCTGGTCCTTCTTATCGGACAGGGTGAAATGGTCCTGATAGTTGTTGATGAAGAGGAAGCCGCTGCGGCCATCCGTCCGGACGCAGTACCGGAGCGTCGCATCATCCCTGGGGTCGATGGTCAGCTGTCCGTCCGGCAGCACCGTCTTCATCCCGCAGAGTCTGTCCGCAAAGGAGGTGACGAAATAATGCATGGCCTTGAGCCGCCTGTAGGACTCACGTACCTGGCCAAACTCACCCAATGCCGCCTGATAATCGTAGCTGCGCTTCGTCACCTGGCCCTCATTCATGGGCAGCCCGTTTAATCCCACCGGGTTGGTCCCGCCCTGGAACATATAGTAGCCCAGGAAATTACAGCCGCTGGCCAGCTTGATGTTGGCCATGGCATCCACGCTTCTGAACGGGTACTGGAAACGGTAGTAATAGCAGCACATCATCCCGCCGCCCATCTCGCAGCAGGCATAGGGTCTCTCCTCCGGCGGATAGGCCGGCTGGAAATCCCCCACATCCTTCATCGTATTGTTGTGGTAGTCTCTGTAGTGGTATTCATCCGTCGCCGGATGCTCCCCCTTATGGCTGTAGAAGATCCAGGGCCGGAACGCGTAGCCGCCCCACAGCGGCAGCATCTCTTCCGGTGTGGCCGCGCCGCCCCAGCCGGTGCAGGTATAGAACACCGGGGTCAGGCCGCATTCCCGGGCCAGGTCCCGCAGCGCCAGCATATACGCGTTGCCCTCGTGGCCGCCGGGTACCCACTCATCAGAGATCCCTGTCGTCCGTTCCCAGGGCGCCGCGGAGTGCATGTACTCGTTGTCGATCTGCACGCCGATGATGGGTCCGTTGTCCTGGAAGAAGAGTCCCTGCACCTGCTCCGCGATCTGTGTATAGAGGGTGCGTACACAGGCGAGATACCCCTCCGACAGCGCCCGGGTATCAAAGGGCTTGCCATAGAGCCAGTCGGGATAGCCGCCGTTCCTGACCTCACCGTGGTCAAAGGGGCCTACACGCAGGATGACATAGAGGCCGTGTTTGCCGCACAGCTCCACAAACCGCCGGATGTCCCTGCAGCCGTCGAAGCGGAAATGCCCCTCCTCCTCCTCATGGTGGATCCAGAACACATAGGTGGCAATGGTGTTGAGCCCACAGAGTTTGCATTTGATCAGCTCATCCTCCCAGCGCTCCGGCGCCATGCGGCTGAAATGGAACTCCCCGCTGACGCCAAAGAACGGCTGTCCGTTCTTCGTCAGGTAGTAGCTGTTTGCCGTGATCTCCTCTCCGTCCGCGCTCCTGCCGGCAAAAAAACGTTCATCCAGGGGATGCACCTGTTTCGGTGTAAAATCTGTCAGATCCAGCTGTACGCTCATGATTCCTTCCTTTCCGCGCTCTGCGCGTCCACACAATAAGCTGCGAAGATTCTCGCATTCTGATGATTCGGATCCAGGGCGGTGACCTGCGCAAACTCCCGCGCAGCGTTCTCCTTCCTGCCAAGCCCGAGGTGTCCCAGTCCCATCACATACAGGCAGTGGATCCGGTTCTGCAGTGCCATGTCCGTATCAAAAACGGACATATCCGGCATGGACACCGCAAAATAGTCATATCTTTATTTGAAACATATTTATTTAATGCTTTTTCTATATCTAAGATCGAGCATTCAGCGACACCTTTTTTCTTGCTATTAATAGGTGC
>JAFSYF010000164.1 GCA_017443695.1 Butyrivibrio sp. | reverse complement strand
TTTGTCAAGGCGGACATCTGTGACAAGGATGCCATCGGACAGATCTTTGACGAGGAGCCAGTGGACTATGTGGTACATTTCGCGGCGGAGAGCCATGTGGACCGCTCCATCACCGGGCCGGAGGTCTTTGTTCGCACGAATGTCCTGGGGACCGCCACCATGCTGAATGCGGCCCGGGCTGCCTGGGAGCAGAAGGATGGCACCTATCCGGCGGGTAAGCGTTTCCTCCATGTCTCTACAGATGAGGTATACGGGTCACTGCCGGATGAGGACGACGCGTTCTTCTATGAGACGACACCGTATGCACCCCACAGCCCCTATTCCGCTTCCAAGGCCGGCTCGGATATGCTGGTGCGGGCATATATGGATACCTACCGGTTTCCGGCGAATATCACGAACTGCTCCAACAACTACGGGCCATACCAGTTCCCGGAGAAGGTGATCCCGCTGATGATCCACAATGCACTGAAGGGGGAGAAGCTCCCGGTCTACGGGGATGGAAGGAACATCAGAGACTGGCTCTATGTAGAGGATCATGCGGCTGCCATCGATCTGGTACTGACGAAAGCGCCGTTGTTTGAGACCTATAACATCGGCGGACATAATGAGAAGCGCAATATCGAGATGATCCATATCATTCTGGATACGCTGAGAGAGCTGCTGCCGGAGGGGGATCCCCGCAGAAACCATATCAATGAGGATCTGATCACTTATGTGGCGGACCGCAAGGGCCATGACAGGCGCTATGCCATTGCGCCGGACAAGATCAGACAGGATCTGGGATGGGAGCCGGCGACGGCGTTCAAGGATGGAATCCGGCGCACCATCGAGTGGTATCTGTCTCATGAGGAGTGGCTGGAGCATGCCACCAGCGGGGCATATCGCAGCTATTACGAGAGCATGTACGGCAACAGAGGTCGAGCCTAAGAGCTTAAGAGCTTAGAGAGGAGTCGAATGGGCATGAAGGGTATTATCCTGGCAGGGGGCTCCGGCACACGTCTTTACCCGCTGACCCGCGCCATTTCCAAACAGATCATGCCGGTTTATGATAAGCCGATGATCTATTATCCGCTGTCCACACTGATGCTGGCCGGGATCCGGGACGTGCTGATCATCTCAACCCCCCGTGATCTGCCGGTATTTGAGGATCTGTTCGGTGACGGATCCCAGATCGGTATGCGGTTCTCCTATGCCGTGCAGGAGTCGCCGCGGGGACTGGCGGATGCCTTTATCATCGGGGCGGACTTCATCGGACAGGACCGGGTAGCGCTGGTACTGGGCGACAACATCTTTTATGGACAGAGCTTCTCCAGGCTGCTGCAGCAGGTGGCAGCAAGGGAGGAGGGGGCGACGATCTTCGGGTACTATGTCCGTGATCCCAGAGAGTATGGGGTGGTGGAGTTTGACGAGGAGGGCCGCGCCATTTCCATTGAGGAGAAGCCGCAGAACCCGAAGAGCAATTACGCGGTGCCGGGCCTGTATTTCTATGATAACCAGGTGGTGGAGATCGCCAGGGAGGTGAAGCCCTCCGCACGCGGCGAGATCGAGATCACCAGCGTCAACAATGCGTATCTGTCCATGGGGAAGCTCCGGGTGGAGACCATGGGACGGGGATTTGCCTGGCTGGACACCGGAAGCCATGATATGCTGCTGGATGCGGCGGATTTTGTGGCTGCGTTCCAGAAGCGGCAGGGACTCTACATCTCCTGTATCGAGGAGATCGCCTATAAACGGGGCTTCATCAGCCGCGACCAGCTCCTGGCGCTGGCGGAGCCGCTGATGAAGACGGACTACGGCAGATATCTCGTTGAGGTGGCCAATGGACTCTAGGACGATGAGACTCGCCGTGATCTCCATGGTGAGTGTCCTGTTGCTGATTGGTGTCATCGTTTATGCTTCAAACGCGGAGCGCTTCGGAGAACTGATAGGGAGCCGGAGCGGACAGAAGGCATCGACAGAAGCGTCAGAGGAGCTGCCGGAGGGTACCGTGGTGACGGATACCCCGTTGGGAGAGCAGATCGGGGATAATCTGCAGGGTTATTTACTGGATGCGGATTTTTTTGACAAGGGCGCAAACAGTGCATCCGTGATCGTCACAACCGGCGATAAGCCGCCGGCGTATCCGACGCTGGAGACCATCGGATACGTGAATGAGACGGAGGATGCGGAGAGCGCAGGAACAACGCAGGATACGGAGGAAGAGACAGATGGGGAAGCTCCAGGTGGAGACCTGCCACATTGAGGGATTGAAGGTGCTGACGCCGCAGGTGTTCGGTGACAGCAGGGGATATTTTATTGAGACATATAATGAGCGGGATGCGCAGGCAGCAGGGATAGAAGTCACCTTCGTCCAGGACAATCAGTCCGGGAGCCGGCGGGGTGTACTGCGGGGGCTGCATTTCCAGAAGGAACACCCCCAGGATAAGCTGGTGCGGGTACTGCGGGGGGAGGTCTTCGATGTGGCGGTGGATCTGCGGCCCGGTTCAGAGACCTTCGGACAGTGGTACGGCGTGCTGCTCTCAGAAGAGAATAAGAAGCAGTTCTTCGTCCCGAAGAATTTTGCCCATGGCTTCCTGGTGGTATCGGAGACAGCGGAATTCGCCTACAAGTGTTCGGATTTCTACCATCCGGAGGATGAGGGGGGAATCCCCTGGGACGATCCCGACATCGGTGTCGACTGGCCGCTGTCAGCCCTGAATGGCGCGGAGGTCATCCTGTCGGATAAGGATCGTGTACACCCTTCTTTCGCGGAATACCGCAGGGTAAGGGGGCTATAAGACGGCAATGGCGGGAACCACGAAACGCAGGGGCTTCTCTCTGCCAAAGGAGCTCTGGGAGCAGCGGGAGCTCATCACAAGGCTGGCACAGAATGATTTCAGGAAACGCTATGCCGGCTCTTATATGGGTGTCGTATGGGCACTGGTTCAGCCTGTGGTGACGGTACTGATGTACTGGATCGTTTTTGCGCGCATCATGGGGATGAAGGCGGAGGCGCTGGGCGGCCATACCGAGGTGCCCTATGTGCTGTTTCTGATGGGTGGTCTGGTACCGTGGTTTTTCCTGCAGGAGGCCACGATGAACGGGACGACATCATTGCTGGAGTATAACTATCTGGTCAAGAAGGTGCTGTTTAAGATCAGTATCCTGCCATTGATCAAGATTCTGGCGGCGACGATCATCCATGGATTCTTCATCGTGGTGTTGCTGGTGGTGGCGGCCTTTGCGGGGTATCCACCCACGCTGTATGTGCTGCAGCTGCCGTACTATTTCGTCTGTGCCTTCATCCTGGTACTGGCGCTGTGTTATACGACCTGCTCTGTGGTGGTGTTCTTCCGGGATCTGACACAGCTCATTGCCATCGCGCTGCAGCTGCTGCAGTGGGCAACGCCGATCCTGTGGGAGGTGGGACGGCTCTCGGACAGACATAAGTGGATTGCGCAGATCAACCCCCTGACCTACATTGTGGAGGGATATCGGGATGCGATCTATGGACAGCGCTGGTTCTGGGAGCTACCGGGACAGACGCTGTATTTCTGGGTGGTGGCGTTGTGCCTGTTCACACTGGGCACGGTGGTTTTCAAGCGGACGAAGCCCATGTTCGCGGATGTACTCTGATAAGGCGGCGGGACGTTGACAGAGAACGATAACAACTTAAGTGCCATCCGGATCGAGCATCTGACCAAGACTTACCGGCTCTATCAGCGCAATCTGGACAGACTGCTGGATGCGCTGGGCGTGCCGGGGAACCGGCATACGGATCACATGGCTCTGCAGGATCTGAGTCTGACGGTTCGGCGCGGAGAGACCGTGGGCATCATCGGGACCAATGGTTCCGGGAAGTCGACGCTGTTGAAGATCATCACGGGTGTGCTGACACCCACCTCCGGCACCGTGGAGACCCACGGCCATATCTCCGCATTGCTGGAGCTGGGCGCCGGGTTCAACATGGAATACAGCGGACTGGATAACGTCTATCTGAACGGGATGATGATCGGGTTCTCCAGAGAGGAGATTGACAGGAGGCTTCCGGAGATCCTCTCCTTTGCAGACATCGGGGACTACATCCATCAGCCGGTCCGGACGTACTCCAGCGGGATGTTCGTCCGTCTGGCTTTTGCCGTGGCCATCAACATCGACCCGGAGATCCTGATTGTGGATGAGGCACTGTCGGTGGGTGATGTATTCTTCCAGGCCAAGTGTTACCGGAAATTCCAGGAGTTCCGGGAACAGGGCAAGACGATCCTGTTCGTCTCCCATGACCTGTCCACCATCAGCCGGTACTGTGACCGTGCGGTGCTGCTGAACCAGGGTGTACTGATGGGCGAGGGCAGCCCGAAGCAGATGATCGACCTGTACAAGCAGGTGCTGGTGCATGAGGAGCCGGAGCCGGAAGAAGAACCCGTGACAAAGGTTTTAGAGGTTTCAGAGGGTTCAAAGGTTTCAGAGGATGCGGAGAATACCGGGACACTGGCCTATGGAAATGGAGCGGCGACCATTGAGCGGTATTACATCACGGATGCTCAGGGCCGGCAGACCAATGCCATTGAGAAGGGAAGCCGCTGTACCATCCATATGGAGGTGCGCATCCACCGGGACATCGAGGCACCGATTTTTGCCTGCACCATCAAGAATGTGATGGGGATTGAAATCACGGGGACCAATACCATGGCGGAGCAGGCATTTCTGGAGCCTGTCCGGGCCGGGGAGTTGCGCCGGATTGAATTCTCACAGGAGATCTGGCTGCAGGGCGGAGAGTATCTGCTGTCCTTCGGGGTCACGGGTTTTGAACAGGAGACCTTCACGGTTTATCACCGGCTGTATGACGCCTGCAGCATGACCGTGATCTCAGATAAGAATACTGTTGGATTTTACGATATGAACGCGACCGTGACGGTCCGATAGAGATGAATTATGCAGGAAGAAGCGACCATTGGTAAAGTCAAACTGAATTTCCGCCACTATACGGGATTGGACCTGTACAGTGACGGTGGTGTGGAGAATGAGCTTTTGGATATCGTGCGTACCCGCACCAGGGACGAGTATCCGCAGGTGATTGAAGAAAAAGCCAGCTGGCCGATCCTCTACCATCTGTCGGAGCAGCGCGCCAATATCGTGGAGTGGATCCCCATGAACGGTACGGAGCGGGTCCTGGAGGTGGGCTCCGGCTGCGGCGCTGTGACGGGGATGCTCGCTGCCAAGGCGAAAGAGGTCACCTGCTGCGATCTATCACGCAGGCGTAGTGAGATCAATGCCGTGCGGAACGCGGAATGTGAGAATGTGACGATCCATGTGGGGAATTTCCGGGATATCGAGCCGGATCTGCCCACAGATTATGATTTCATCTTCCTGATCGGGGTTTTTGAGTACGGGCAGGGCTATATCGGTACGGATACCCCCTATGAATCCTTCCTGAAGATGCTCAAAACACATCTGAATGAGGGTGGCCGGATAGTGATCGCTATTGAGAACCGCACCGGCTTAAAGTATTTTGCGGGTTGCCCGGAGGATCATCTGGGCAGCTATTTCTCCGGCATTGAGGGCTACAGCAGGGACAGTGTGGCCAGAACCTTTACCCGTAATGGACTGGTACGGATCTTCCGCAAATGCGGACTGAGTGATTTCCATTTCTATTACCCGTATCCGGATTACAAATTCATGACAACCCTGCATTCGGACCGGTATCTGCCGCAGTATGGGGAGCTGCATGACAATGTCTATTGTTATGACCGCGACAGACTGGTGCTGTTCAATGAGAAGCACGCGTTTGAGGAGTTGGTTCAGGACGGCATGTATCCGGAGTTCGCCAATTCCTTCGAGGTCATCATTGGTCCCGGATTCAACACGCTCTACTGCAAATATTCCGGGGACCGGGCACCGCAGTACCGCATCCGTACGGAGCTGTGCCTGGATTTCGCCGGACGGAAGGTCATCCGCAAGATCCCGCTGACGCCGGCGGCCAGAGATCATGTGATAGGAATCAAGGATGCATATGAAGGGCTGCGGGAGCGGTACCGCGGCGGAGATTTGGAGATCAACGACTGCCAGATCGATGAGGGGGGCAACTGCGCCATTTTCTCCTACGTCAACGGCATCCCGCTGGCGGCGCTGTTTGACACCTGCCTGGCCACAGACGATATGGAGTCATTCCAGGCCCTGTTCCGTGAGTATGTACGACGGATCAGCTTCCACCCGGACTACCCGGTGACGGATTACGACATGGTGTTTTCCAATATTCTGGTCAACGGGCCGATCTGGACCCTCATTGATTATGAATGGACCTACGGAACCTGCATCCCTGCGGCGCATCTGGCCTTCCGGGCGCTGTACGACTATCTGGAGGGTGACAGTAAACGGCGGAAGCTCGATGTCGCCGCGCTCTATGAGAAGCTGGGCCTGAGCCAGGAGGATGTCCGGCAGCTGACGGAGCAGGAAGCGTCATTCCAGAAAAGTGTTACCGGTGAACATAAGTCCATGGTGGAGCTGTGGAAGCTCATCGGACACAAGTGCCTCGAGCCGCAGGAACTGCATTCCAGCGAGGAAGAAATCAGGAAGCTGGATGAGATCCAGCTGTATATGGATGAGGGAACAGGGTTTCATGAGGAGTCCTCGATCTTTCCGGAGGAGACCTATAACGAGCATCATATCGCCACACTGAACGTGGCATGCAGGCGTGGGGTCAGCCGGGTACGGCTGGATCCGGCCTTTTCGTCCTGCCTTGTGACGTTGCTGCGTATCGACTGGAACGGCATTTCTCTGTCGGAGGAAGATACGGGGGTGACGATCCATCCCAACGGGACATGGATCTCCGATGACAGCATCATCTTCGAGACCGCGGACCCGAACATTGAGTTCGAACTGTCAGGGCCACGGGTGCAGAAGAAGGAGGAGAACCACTTAAAGCTCACTTTCATGATGACACTGCTGCCGCAGGAATCTGCCGTAGCGGTGGTCAGCTCCATGCGGAGTTCAATGAAGGAGGAACCGGTTCCGGCTGAGGAGAGGCAGCAGAGCCTGATGAACCGTCTGAAGAAGCTGATCGGAGAAAAGGCGGGCGCATGATCAAAGAACAGCTCAAAAAGCTCCTGATCTGGGCGAGAAAGCAGCGGTACCATCGGATGGTGGCAGACAAGAGCCGTGCTTACGATCACTGGCAGCACGGGATGGAACGGGTGCGCCCGGCCACGGAGAAGCCCTCGGAGGACGCTGCGACCACGAGACTGGATATCAAGACCCAGATCGTGCCCTACGCCAATGTATGGAAAGAGGTGACGGGGGCGGGACAGGCGGATCATATCCTGATCTTTGTGAGTCCGAAGGGAAAGCTGGCCAATCATGCGGTGGCGCATATCCGGAAGTTTTTTATGGAGCATCCGCAGATCAATGTGGTATATGGGGATGAGGATGAGGTGGAAGGGCATGGCCGTTATGTGCATCCTTATTTCAAGCCGGACTGGTCGCCGGATACCTATCTGAATGCGTTTTATATCGGCAGCGTTTTTGCCTGCCGTGCCTCCGCGTTCTCGGCGGCTGCGGGGGAATATGACAATGCGCTGCGCATGCTGGGCGGTATGACGGGTGTGCAGAAGGGCAGTCCTGAAGCCATCGGCAGGGAGGCCTCCCTTCTGGCGGCGGATGTGCTGTTCTGCATGCTGGCGATCCATGAGCGGGCATTCGGACGCAGGAAGGGCGTGGATCGTTTTCCCATCGGGCATATCCAGCGGGTGCTGTTTCACAGAATGCCGGAGCAGGACGTGTTCTACGGACGCGGGTTTCATAACTCCCGGCATATGCTGATGCGGCCGACCACCGTCAGCATCATCATCCCCACCAAGGATCATCCGGAGATCCTCCGGACATGTCTGAACTCCATCGTGGAGACCACGAATGAGAAAAATCTGAAATTTGAGATCATCGTGGTGGACAATGGGAGCTCCGCCTTCAACAGGCTCCGGTACGGCTCCTTCATCAACGAGGTGCCGAAGAAGAACGGTCTGGCAAGAATCCGCTATCTGTACAAGGTGGAGGAATTCAATTTCTCCCATATGTGTAACCGGGGAGTGACTCGCTCCGGCGGCGATTATCTGCTATTCCTGAACGATGATATCGAAGCGGTGAAGGATGGATGGATGCGTGAACTTCTGTCCCAGGCGCAGCTGGGTCATGTCGGTGTCGCCGGCTGTAAGCTCCTGTACCCGTCGGAGGATCTGATCCAGCACTGCGGAATCACAAATGTGCGGCTGGGTCCGGTGCACAAGCTCCAGCGGATGCATGACGGCAAGGCCCATTATTTCGGCTTCAACCGGGGGATCCATAATTTCCTGGGTGTCACCGGTGCCTGTCTGATGATCAGCAGAGCCAAGTATGAGGAGTTGGGCGGTTTTCCGGAGGATCTGCCGGTGGCCTTCAATGATGTGGATCTGTGTTACCGGGCACATGAGGCGGGTTACTATAATGTGTGCTGTAATCATGTCTGGCTGCGGCATCATGAATCGCTGTCCCGCGGAGATGACAATGCCGATCCGAAGAAGATCGAGCGGCTGACCAGAGAGTATGAGCAGCTGATGAAGCGTCATATCGCCCTGTACAATAAGGATCCGTTCTACAGTCCGCACCTGACGGATGATGAGACGATACCGGCCATTATTCCGAGGGAGGATTTCCTGCCGGTGCTGGATATCCCGTATCATCGGATGAGAATCCATGAGCAGGGTTTCCCGAATGTCCGGGAGGATGCCTGTCTGCGGATCGGCGTGGAGTACACAGGCACCATGGAGCACTGGATCTACGGTTTCCGTGATGAGATCGGGGAGGACGGATACTTTATCAAGGGCTACAGCTTCGTCATCGGATCGGACAACGCCTTCTTCGACCGCAGGCTCGTACTGCGCCAGGTGGAGCGCTCTCAGTCCGGCGCCAGGCCGGCCTCCAATGTTGTCTACAGCATGCCGGTCTATGAGTGCTACCGGCCGGATATCCGTCTGCGGATTCCGGATCAGATCAATGTGGACATGACCGGGTTCAAGGTGCGTATCCGTGACGGGGAGCTGCCGCCGGGATTCTATCAGGTGGGCATGGTGGCCATCGACAAAACCAGTAGTCTCAGGCTCATCAACTGGGTGCCCAATCTGCTGAGCGTCAAGAAATGAGAGGTAAGGGGATTGCTGCCCGCCTGAAGCGGATGCTGTGGCAGGCATCGGACCGGTGTGCCGCGCTGAGAGAGGGCGCAGCGGGAAAAGCACGGAAAGCCGCTTATGAGCAGGAGCTGGCCCGGCAGACCGATCCCTACGGTACCTGGATCCGGGAGGAGGAGCCGCAGCTGCTGCAGCAGGCGCTGACCGGAAGCAGACGGGGCACAGGACCGGATATGCCGGAGGTGGTGCTCTTTGCGGAGGATCCCGAACGCCTGTCACCGGAGACCTGCAGACTGGTACAGGCGGCCTTTGCGGAGGATCCGTCCCTGCGGTTATGGTATGCGGACGAGGATGTGGCGGAGGATGGGGGGCGAAGGCATGATCCCTGGTTCAAACCGGAATGGTCACCGGAGACCCTGCGCTATCTGAACTACACCGGAAGCATATACGCGATGCAGCGGAAGGATGCAGCGGGCCTTGAGCTGGGATCCCAGAATCCGGCGGATGTGCCGGGGAACGTACCGGGCGTGACGGTGACCTCCTTTGCCGCGGCAGGCGGACAGGAGGCAGTCTATGCCAGACTGCGGACACTGGTACAGTCCGGCGCATGGGACGGGGCAGAGGTCCGCCATGAGCCGCTGATCCTTTATCATGCGGCTGCGATGCCGGAACTTCTGTGTTCACCGGTGGCGGAGGTGTTGGAGCAGACCCCCGCCATCCGCGTCATTATTCCATCGAAGGATCATCCCGAGCTGCTGGAGCGGTGTCTTTCTTCCTTTCTGCAGTATACGGATTATCCGGCAGAGCAGTTGGAGATCTGTGTGGTGGATAACGGCAGCAGTCCGGAGAACCGCAGCCGGATGGCAGCGTTATTCGACCGGATGAGCGCCCAGTCGACGGTTCGGTTCCGGTATCTCTATGAGCCGGCGGAATTCAATTTCTCAGCCATGTGTAACCGGGGCGCGGAGGCGGATGGTGCGCCGGATCTGTTTCTTTTCCTGAATGACGATATCGAGATCCCGGAATCCGGTGCCGGATGGCTGCGGCGGATGGCGGCCGCGGCGGTCAGGCCGGGGATCGGGGCTGTGGGTGCCAAGCTCCTGTATCCGGTGAAGGATGAGGCGGGCCATTACCGGATCCAGCATGCCGGCATCACCAATCTGGC
>JAFSYF010000163.1 GCA_017443695.1 Butyrivibrio sp. | reverse complement strand
GATAATCCGTATACTCCTGAAAACCATGCCAGCGTGTCTCCCGGCGCTCCGCCAGATGCGCAACCAGCGCCTCCGCGAGCCACAGTCTCTCCCGCAGCTCATAAACCGCTAACAGTGCACGCATATCCGCTGCCGAGACACAGGACATCAGTCCCGTCAGCCGTTCCAGTTCCCTGGCGGCGATCCGCAGACCTGCCGTATTGTAGCGGTAATCGGTACGGATACCGCCGGCATTATCATCCATCACCTGCTGCATGGCCTGCTCCAATCCGTCCGCGGTATATATGGAGGACTCTGCCGATAAATGCGCCCTGTACCGGACAAGAACCGGCGCAGCTGCATCGGAGGCAGGGGCCGTCCCCGTTTCATGGCCATCTCCGGCAGTGATGACAGACCGTCCCCGGGGGAACCCGCTTGTGTCCGCAAGATCCCTCATGATGCTCTCCGCTGCGATCCGTGCCTCTGCCAATACGCCCGTGACGTATTTCTGAGGTGCACCGCCTGCCACATCCCCTGCCGCATAGAGTCCCGGTAAGGTGGTTCTGCGCCCGGTATCGACCCAGAAACCCGCAGCGGCATGACCGCCCACGATATAGGGATCACTGCCCTCGATGGCGACATCCGTCTCCGCAGGGCCGCCCCGTGCGAGCCACAGAAGCGTCTGTGCCGGTGCCATATTCAGATAGGCGCGGTAGAGCTCCTCCTGTTGCGCCTCAGAGATCCCTGTGGTACGTAAGAAGCAGGGACCACGTCCCGCCCGTTCCTCCTCCACGGTTCCCCAGAGCCGCTTCGCTGTCGTCAGGCCGTACTGATTCTCGTAGACCTCTCCCCGGCTGTTGATCTGTCTGGCGCCCACCCCCTGTGCGATGGTGCCGACCGGCGCCACAGTCCCCTTACAGCGCAGTGCGACATACCGCATCTCCAGTGTGGTCAGCTCCGCGCCGGCCAACCCGCCCATGGCCAGACCGGCCCCTGTGTTGAAGGGGCAGTACCACATCCTGTGGGCCTGTGCCCCGGGATTCCTCGGCCGGTAGAGCCCCGCTGCGCCGCCTGTCGCGATCAGCACCGCACGGGCGTGGATGACATAGACAACCGGTGTGCGCAGATCAAAGCCCACAGCGCCCGTCACAATTTTTCGTCCCGTGGCATCCGTTTCCGTCAGCAGATCCGTCATATTCACATGTGCCAGGATACGAACACGGTCCGCAGGCTGTGCCTGCAGGTGCCCCGCCAGGATCGGCTTGAGATTCTCCCCGTTGATCTTGACATTACGCCAGCCCCTGGTAACATAGCGCCCGTCCGAATCCTTCAGGATCGTCAGCCCCCGGCGCTCCAGATCCTCCGTCACTTCATTCAGCAGTACCGCCATGGAAAGAAGCAGATCCGGCCTGGCAATGCCCTCAGCATCCTGCATGCAGTAATCCACGTAATCCTGCGGCGTATGTCCCTCACCGATATAGGCGTTGAGCGCATTGATGCCTGCGGCGAGACAGCCGCTGCGGCGCAGATCCGCTTTATCCGCAACCACGACAGAGAGCTGTGAGTGCTCCCCCAGCATGATGCCGGCATAGCAGCCCGCCGCACCTCCGCCGATAATGAGTACATCCGTCTCCAGTGTACGTGTTTTCAGCGATATCCCTGCCATGATGGTCAGATATACCCACCTTCCCGAACCAGCTGTGCGTCATAATCCGAGACACGCCGGACGAAGGCTGTGATCCCCGCCGCATCCTTTTCTTTCTCTTCAAACACAACCAGCTGGGAGCGGTCCGCTTCCGCACAATGGAGCTGCCTGGCCGTAGGAATCCACAACAATACCACCAGACCGGCATCCATCAGATGATGCGCAACGGCGCACACAATCTCGGGCGGTGTATCCGCCTCCGGCGCATACAGGTAGGTGTGACGGCCGGAAACTATAAGCTGGCGCTCCACGGTCTCCAACAGCGACCTGTCCACACCGCAGCGGTCGCCCGCAAAAGCTACGGTCACGGCATGCTGTCCAAGTGCCGCACTCCGGGTCTGACCGGATACAATCCCGTCGTGCCAGGCGCCGCCCTGCTCCAGCTGCTCCACCACACCACAGGCGGAGGTCTGGAAGCTGATGCGATCGATGAGGATCAGTTCTCCCAGTGTCCGGTGCCTGCGGAAACGGTCCGCCACCACCCGGTCCGTGAACACCAGGCGGCAGACCGCGATCTCATTCTTGGAGAGGGACTCCGTGTCCTTGTGCTGTCCGGTATTCACATCAATGGCATACAGGATCCGGGCGATCATCCCGGGGATCAGCTGTTCACCGATCATGATATAGAAGTTCCGCCCGTTCTGCAGAGGTACATCATCCATCCAGAGGATGGTGGCCGTCACGGCATCCGCGGTCTGCAGACCGGCATCCCGTTCCAGGACGCAGCCGCGGGAGACATCGATCTCCCGGTTCAGCTGGATCGTTACGGGATCCCCCGCATGGGCCTCAGTGACCTCCTGATCTCCCAGCAGGATGATTTTGACCCGGGCCCGCTCTCCCCCCGGCAGTGCCGTCAGCTCATCCCCCAGCCGGACGGTACCGGCCTCGATCTGCCCCTGGAATCCGCGGAAGGTGTGATCCGGGCGGCAGACACGCTGTACCGGCAGATAGAATCCGGTTTCTGTCCGCTCATCATCCACATCCACCTGCTCAAGCCAGGAGAGTAATATGTCACCGCGGTACCAGGACATCCTGTCAGAGCGCTTCGTCACATTGTCGCCCTCTGTGGCGGAGACCGGGATCACCTTCACCTCCGCAAGAGACAGTTCCCTGGACAAGGTGTGGATCTCCTCCTCGATCCGGCGGAAGGTGGCCTCATTGAAGTCCACCAGATCCATTTTGTTCACGGCGAAGACGAAATGCCGGATGCCCATGAAGGCGCAGATCCTGGCATGCCGCCTGGTCTGCACCAGCACCCCCTTCTCCGCGTCAACCAGAATGACAGCGAGACTGGCAAAGGAGGCGCCCACCGCCATATTTCTCGTGTACTCCTCATGTCCCGGTGTATCCGCAACGATGAAGCTGCGGTGGTCAGTGGTGAAATAACGATAGGCCACATCGATGGTGATGCCCTGTTCCCGTTCCTCCGTGAGACCGTCTAACAGCAGGGAGTAGTCGATGGCACCGCCCCTGCTCCCGACCTTGGAATCCATCTGCAGTGCCCGTTCCTGATCGGCGTACAGAAGCTTGGCGTCATAGAGGATGTGACCGATCAGGGTGGATTTGCCGTCGTCCACGCTGCCGCAGGTGATGAATTTCAACAGCCCGCGCCCGCTCTCTCCGGCAGTAGATGTCCTCTTCTGTTGGTTGCTCATTCTAGAAATACCCCTCTTTCTTGCGGCGCTCCATGCTGCCCTGTCCGCTGTCACTGTCGATGATACGGCTGGTACGCTCCGATTCCACGGCGGAGAGTGTCTCCTCGATGATTTCGTCCAGCGTGTCCGCCTCGGATTCAAAGCCACCGGTCAGCGGATAACAGCCCAGTGTCCGGAAACGGATCTTTTTGTGCTGTACTACTTCACCGGGCTGCAGCTTCATCCGGTCATCATCCACCATCAGCAGATCATTGCCCCGCTGCACGCAAGGCCGGACAGCCGCGAAATACAGGGGGACGATATCGATCTGCTCCCGCCGGATATACTGCCAGATATCCTTCTCCGTCCAGTTGGAGATGGGGAATACGCGGATGCTCTCCCCCTTGTGGAGCTGCGCATTATAGAGCTTCCACATCTCGGGACGCTGGTTCTTGGGATCCCAGGCCTGTGCCTCATTCCGGAAGGAGAAAATACGTTCCTTGGCCCGGGATTTTTCCTCATCCCTGCGTCCACCGCCGAAAGCCGCCGTGAAGCCATATTTGGACAGCGCCTGTTTGAGGGCCTGTGTCTTCATGATGTCTGTATAGGAGGAGCCGTGGTCGAAGGGATTGATGCCCTGCCGTACCCCCTCCTCGTTGGTATAAACAATCAGATCAATGCCCTGTTCCCTGGCGGTACGGTCCCTGAATTCGATCATCTCCCGGAACTTCCATGTCGTATCCACGTGCAGAAACGGAAACGGCGGTTTCTCAGGATAGAAAGCCTTCTTCGCCAGATGCAGCATCACGGAGCTGTCCTTGCCGATGGAATACAGCATCACCGGCTTCTCACAGGTGGCGGCAACCTCGCGCATGATGAAGATGGCTTCTGCCTCCAGTTGGTCCAGATGAGATCCTCCAGACATATCGATTCTCCTCCCTGTTTTGTTATATATTTACTATTCCCATCTGTATAGTATGATTAAGTTATCACAGCTTGCCTCTGCTGTCAAGCAAAATATATCCCAACTTTGCCTTCGGCAAAGCTGGGATGGATATGTTTTTGGAGAATTCAAGCAGAATATGTCCCGACTTTGCCTTTGACAAAGCTGGGCTGGATATGTTTTTGGAAAATGGGGCGTATCTGTTCAGAACAGCCCGAAGCACCTGCTGCTGAGGGCGAAAAAAAATCAGATCACCCCGTCCGCCCGGAGGGCCTCCAGCGCCGCGTCATCCAGGTGCAGCAGCTCCCGGTATACCTCGTCGTTGTCCGCACCGCGGCGATGCCCGTTCCAGCGGATCTGTCCCGGCGTTTTGGAGAAGACACCGCAGACACCGTTGACGGTGATGTCTTTGCCCAGGTCCTCATCATAAATGTCAATGAGAGACCCACGCGCCCGTATGTGCGCATCCTCGAAGATCTCCCGGACGGAATTCACCGGCGCGGCAGCGACACGGTGCGCATCCAACAGCGCCAGGATCTCCTGGCTCCCATGGGCGGAAAACCAGGCCTGCACCTCTCCGTCCACAAAGGGCCGGTTCTCGTTGCGCGCACGCATACCCTGCGTCCGCGGATCCGTACGCAGATCCTCCCGCTCCATGGCATCGCACAGGCGCAGAAACATGGCATCGGAATTGACCGGCATGGCGATGTAGACGCCGTCCGCCGCCTGGTACATGCTGTTGGGGGTGGAGGAGACATGGGCGTTGCCCTGGCGCTCCCGCACCCTGCCTCGCAGGCTGTAATTCAGAGTCACATCATCCAGCAGGCGGAAAACCGGCTCATAGAGCCCCAGATCGATGAGCTGCCCCTCTCCGGTCCGCTCCCTGTGAAACAACGCAAGCGCGACCATATAGGCGATATAGTAGCCGCCGATACCGTCCGCGATCCATGTGCCGGAGAAAACCGGCGGTCGGTCCGGGTATCCGTTGAGATAGGTCAGCCCCGCGTAGGACTCCATGGCGCGGGCATAGCCCGGCTTGTCGCTGTTCGGCCCGGTCCGTCCGTAGGCGGAGAACGCCATGTAGATGATCTGCGGGTTGACCCGCAACGCATCCTCGTAGTCCACATGGAAACGCTGCAGAGTCGAGGGACGGAAGTTGGCGATGATGACATCCGCCCACTGCGCCAGCTTCTGAAAAATCTCCGCCGCACCCGGCTTGTGAAAATCCAGGGTGATGTTCCGCTTGCCCCGGTTCAGGATCTTACTCTTATAGGAGACCGGGTCCTCATCCTCCCCCGGCAGCTCCGTATGGATGACATCCGCGCCGAAATCCGCCAAAAGTGCGGCGCCGGACGGCGCCGCCACCACATGGGATATATCCAGAACCTTTACACCTTCCAGAATCTGTGCTGACATCATGATCCTCCTATTGCTCCGAAGTTACGCCGATTTATCGACCGGTCCGGTGCCGTGGGCATGGATGGCCCGATCCAGTTCCTCATGTACGTGTCTGGTGAATTCTGCCACCTCTGATTGTCCGGGATCTCTGGGATAGTCGAAGGGCACCTCGATCCGACTCACGATCGTCGCATCCGGCGCCGCGGAGAAAATGCTGATCCGCTGCCCCAGATAGACCGCCTCCTGCAGGTCGTGGGTCACGAAGAGGATGGTCTTGCCCGTTTCCTTCCAGATCTCTATGAGCTCATCCTGCAGCGTCCGGCGGGTCTGGGCATCCAGCGCGCCGAAGGGCTCGTCCATGATCAGGATCTCCGGATTGCTGGCGATGCTTCTGGCGATCTGAACCCGCTGTTTCATACCGCCGGAGAGTTCCACCGGATGCTTGCGCTCGTGCCCGGAGAGTCCCACGAGACGGATGCTCCGCTCCACGGTCTGTGCGCGCTGCGCTGCCGGCACATGCTGCATCCTGAGGCCGTACTCCACATTCTGGTAGACATTCAGCCAGGGGTAGATCGCCGAATCCGCGTTCTGGAACACCACGCCGCGCTCCCGCCCGGGGCCGCGGATGGGATCCCCGTTCAGGAGGGCCTCCCCCTCCGTCAGATCCAGAAACCCTGCCAGGATGTTGAGCAGCGTGGACTTGCCGCAGCCACTGGCCCCCAGGAAGATATGGAACTCGCCCTTCTCAATGGTGAGGTTCACGTCCTTCAGGACATAGCCGTCCGATGCCCCCTGGAAGATGGCGTCCGGGTTGACGTTTCTTGAGAAAAGGAGCTTGCGCTTCTTCTGCTCCTCCGGTGTGCTGCCGGAGACATAACGCTTGCACAGATGTCTGACCTCTATGACCGGTTGACCCATTGTTTTATCTCCCCCTATTGATTACGGATGCCGTAGTAACGGAACAGGCG
>JAFSYF010000162.1 GCA_017443695.1 Butyrivibrio sp. | reverse complement strand
TCGCTCAGCCGTCATATTCTGGAGCGTCACATCCTCATAGCCATCAATGGCATAGACCACAATCCCCGTGTCATGAGCATAGCAATAATTGATGCTCTGAAGCGTTGCACTGCCGGCATTCAGAGACTGGATATTGTTCAGGATACTGCTGCTGGAGAGCTTCTGAACCGAACCTGAGAGGGAATTGCGGAAATCATAGACGGTGCTGAACTCCTCCCGCCGGAAGCCCGCCGCATAATCAACGATCTGTGCGCGCAGCTCCTCCAGATCCTGCTCCGTGAGCCGCACCTCCTCGGAGCCCTGGGATTTCAGATATTCCAGGAGCTGCCCCGATTCATCCACAGTGTAGACGAGGTTGCCCACCGCGACCCGGGCCCCCTCGCCTGCAAAATAATTCACATAACCGGACAGTTCACTGTCGACGACAACCTCCGTCCGCAATGCCACTGCCTCATAGATGTTGTTGGAGGAGAGCGACCCCTCCATCACCTCGTAACCGGCTATATGCTCTGTATTCAGATAGATAAATATGCTGATCACCACATAGATCAGGATGATCAGGAAGATTGCCATCCCGATATTAAAATGGAATCTTCCGGGATATCTGGTGACCTTGCTGTTTTTGCTGTTCCCAGAGGCCACGCTTACAGCGCGGTAATCTCCGCGACACTCTTCGCCATCTCAGGCAGCTCTGACGCATCCATCGAAATACTCAGGATGAAGTCCACATGGAATTTCTCTGAGAGCTTTGAAAGTTTCTCCAGAGCGTGCTCAATGGACGTATCTCCGACGCAGGCGATCTGAAGGAAGCTGTCGAGATAAACCTGCTGAAGATCATGATCCTGTGAAATAATCCCGCTGATAAAGCCGAGGAATTCGTCTGTGTTCTCCACCACATAATCCGGAACAACAATCAGACGGATCTTGTTGTTCAATTCATACATATGGCTGGTATTCTTATCCAGAAAGACCACATTGCCAAGGATATCACGAACCTCTCCATTGACCTTATCCAAAAGATATTTGGTTTTTCCTTTTCCTTTATTGCCTGCAATGATTTGAACCATGGGTCTACCCTCCTGTGGTGGAAAATATTGTAGGAATATTATACGTTACCGGGGTGTATCTGTCAACCGCTCTGGATGTCCATCAGCAGCTCCGTCATCGTCTCATAGAGTGCGGCAGAACCCCCTGCCCGCAGGATGACAGCGATATAGGGATTGCCGGAACTGTCCTTGGCCATCAGGATCAGGCAGCTGCCAGCCGCGTTGGTGGTTCCGGTTTTGCCGCCGATGATGGTCACGCCTGCCGGCGGTGCGGCATTGCCCCTCAGATACTGATTCGTGTTTTTCAGGGAGATCTCCTTCAGATCCCCGGAACCGTTCCGATAACGCGTTGAATACTCCTGGGTGCCGATGATCTCCGACAGCTCCGGAATACGAATCACTTCATTAAAGATCAGATACATGTCATAGGCCGTCACATAATGTCCCTCCTGTGTCAGCCCGTGCGGATTACAGAAATGGGACTGCGTTGCACCGATCCGGGATGCCTCCTCGTTCATCAGCGTGACAAAACCCTCCACGCTGCCGCCGATGCCCTCGGCAATCAGCATTGCCACATCATTGGCGGAATAGATCAGCAGCACATGCAGCGCCTGATCCAGTGTCATGCTGTCTCCGGGTTTCAGCCCAAGCTTCTGGGCACCTTCTTCCGTGATGTTCACCGCCTCCGTGGCGGTGAGCCTCATATCCGGCTGCCCGTATTTGACGGCCACCAGCGCCGTCATGAGCTTCGTCAGGCTGGCCGGATCCGAACGGTCATTGACACGGTGGGCATAGAGAGTCTTGCGCTGATTCAGGTCAAAGAGACCCACACGCACTGAATCCGACAGTTCCAGCCGATCTCCGATCTCGGTATTCACCACGCAGAGATCCTCCGCGAACAGCTCCCCCATCCCGACCTCTGCCCGGAACGCATTGTCAGCCGGCTGATAGGGCAAAGCCAGACGGGAAGAGCCACAGCCACCAGTCGCTGCGCAAACCAGCATACATAGCAGTACGATGGTGCATTTGATACCGGTTTTGTTATTTATACATCTCACGCCACTCAAGGTCCCCTCTATCCAGAGCTTTGATCAATAATTCCGCAGAAGCCAGATTGGAGGCCGCAGGGATATTGTGCATATCGCAGAGGCGCATCAGCTCTGCGGCAGTGGGCTCATGTGCACCCGCCGTCAGCGGATCACGCAGGAAAATCACCAGGTCCATCTCATTGTTTTCAATTGCGGCACCCAGTTGCTGCGCACCACCCAGATGACCTGCCAGATATTTATGTACGGAGAGATTGGTGGCTTCCTCCACGAGCCGGCCGGTTGTCCCGGTCGCGAACAGATCGTTTTTGGTCAGAATGCCACGGTACGCGATACAAAAATTCTGCATGAGCTTCTTCTTGGCATCATGGGCGATCAGCGCGATTTTCATCAGGTCCTCCTACTCTGCAGCCGAACATTCAGGACAAAACCCATACCTGCGTATGCACATATCAATGAGGTCAGTCCGGAGCTGACAAACGGAAGCGGCAGTCCCGTATTGATCATCACCCCGGTTGTAACACCAATATTCATCAATCCCTGAAAACCGACCCATGCGCCCATTCCTGCGGCGATGATCCGCCCCGCCATGTCTTTGGCACGGTAAGCCGTCACCATGCAGTCTATGGCCACAAACAGGATCAGCAGAATCACAATACATCCGCCCACAAACCCGAACTCCTCTCCGATAACCGTAAAGATGAAATCCGTATCGGTCTCCGATACAAATCCGCCGTTCAGCACAGAACTGATCTCATTTGTGTTGTAGCCCTTTCCGTAGAGCTGCCCGGAGCCGATGGCCATCAT
>JAFSYF010000022.1 GCA_017443695.1 Butyrivibrio sp. | reverse complement strand
CTCCATTAAGATTGTTTATAATAGCTTGACGAACGAACTCCGACAGATTGTCAATATAGATAAAACTCTGTTTTACATTATCATATGCACGAGGAAGGCACCTTTCGATGACACTTTTTTTCAAAAAATGCTGCGCCCATCTCGACAAGTATTGTGGTCTGTGTTAAAATGGCCACCAGATGTTGTGTCATTGGTCGAACTATGGCCATCAGACGAAAAAATATTCCGTGGGGGAATAACCTTGGACAAGTACGAGTATAAGATACGTTCTGACGAGATTCGGTCGTTGATTGGGGAAGGGCGTTACGCGGAGGCGGTGCGGATCGCGGACACCATCGACTGGAACCGGGTTAAGAACGTTTCCATGCTGTGCATGATCAGCGATCTGTACAAAATTAACCGGAGATTTGAAGAGAGCCGGGATGTGCTGCTTATGGCCTATGAGCGCAATCCTTCCGGCCGTGCTATCGTTTATTCACTCTGCGAGCTGGCCATCAAGATGGGCGAGTTCGTTCAGGCGGTGGAATACTATAAGGAATTCGTCCGGATCGCGCCGCGCGATGACAAGCGCTACATCCTGCAGTACAAGCTCTATGAGGCGCAGGATGTGGGGCTGGAGGAGCGTATCGCGGTTCTGCAGGAGTACAAGAGACATGACTATCAGGAGAGATGGGGCTATGAGCTGGCCTATCTCTATCATCGTGTGGGTCTCGTCACAGAGTGTGTGGAGGAATGCGATGATGTCTTCCTGTGGTTTGGTGACGGCCGGTATGTGATGAAGGCTCTGGAATTGAAGGCGCTGCATGAACCGCTTTCTCCGGAGCAGCTGGACCGGTATAACCGTTATCAGGTCAGCATCGGCGCTACGGTGCAGCTGAACACACCTGTACAGCCCGAGGTCATGACGATGGTTTCCCCGCAGCAGGAGGAGCCGGAAGAGGCGCCCGTTCTGCAGGAGGAGGCCCCGCTGATGTCCGAAGAGGAGGTGCAGATGGCACAGGAGCCGGAGGAGGATCAGGCTCTGCTCCTGCAGTCTCCCACCACGCCGTTGGGCAAGGGCGCGGCGAGAGCGCTGATCCAGTCGGTGATCATGCCGCAGGCGCAGGACGGGGAGGATGTATTCGCACAGATACGCGCCCAGGGCTACACGATGGAGAACGCGCCGACCCAGCGGATCATCACGCCGGAGATCGCACAGGCGCCGACGAAGCCGATTCCGGCGGAAGAAGTGCTGGCGGCAGAGGAAATAGCGGAAGAGGAAGATTCAGAAGAAGTCGTTTCAGAAGAAATGGCGGAGGAGCTGGCCGAAGCGTTGCCAGAGGAATCATCCGGGGAACTGGCGGATACAGAAGAGGAGCCGGCGGCGGAGACCCCGCTGAAGAGCGAAGCGGAAGCGCCCGCGGATCCGGAGGACTTCTTCTCACCGGAGGGCGGATTCCTCGTGCCGACGGCGGATGTGAGCAATTTCAATACCGTGAACCTTCAGAAAGAGCTGGCAGAGAGTATGCGGAAGGTCATGGAGATGGAGGCGCAGGAGACCGAAGCAGATGAGCCCATGCGGGCCTTCGATCCGCACCAGGCACCGATTGCCGTGGGAGAGCACTTAGAGCACTTAGAGCAGTTAGAGCAGTCAGAGCAACTGGAGGCGCCGGAAGAGACGTCGGAGTTCTTCGATACAGGGGATTTGGCGGAGCCGCAGCCTGTTTCACAGGAGGTGTTCTTCTCTGATACAGCGGAGCAGCAGCCGGTGAAGATGGTGATGCCGGAGGCGATCGAGACGGGAGTCCCGGTGCAGCCGGAGACGCAGGTGATGGGATTCATTCCTTTCACCCCGCAGGAGACGCCCGTCATCGTGGAAGAGCCGCCGATCCATGTGTCCATGGCGGAGCAGCTCAGGGATAAGAGACTGGCTGCCAGCATCGCGGCGACCACCGTGGAGCAGACGCCGCTCTATAAGGGCTCTGTATATATGGATGAGCCGCTGCAGGAGGAAGTACCCGGTGCCGTGATCCGGCCGAACGTCCGTTACCAGAATGCACAGTATGACAAGCTGCTGATGCAGGATTATGACGGGCAGATCCGAATGGCGCTGCGGGATGAGCGCAGTGAGCTGGAGAAGCAGATCACAGGGCAGATCAGCATTGAGGAATATGTGAAGAGCTGGGAGTCCTATAAACAGAAACAGCAGGAGAAGCAGCTGGAGAGCGTCCGAACGAGGGTCATGACGGAAACCGGCGATATGCTGGCGGAGTATGACGAGGAGACGAGGAGAGAGCTCCAGCGGCTGGATATGATGACAACCGCGCCTCAGGCAGACCGGGTTACGCCGGAGAAGGACGAGCTGGAGATCGAGGACATCCGGGAGACGGAAGATGCGTGGGTGGAGGAAAAATCTCCGGTACCCTTCGATACCTCCGAACTGGAGCAGAAATCCATCGAGGCCAGACTCGAACAGGAAGTGATCACAGCCATCGCCGAGGAGATGGAGACAGAGGCGGGCAAGCCGGTCTTCGAGGAGTCGATGGAGGCGCTGCAGACGACCATTGTCCAGAGCGAGACGATGCCGGAGGCGGAGTCGGCCGGAGAGGAAGACATCGAGCCGGCCATCGAGGAGATCGCGGAGGTCGTGGTCGCGGAGGCGGAGGCGATCGAGGAGCTGGCGGAGGCCCCGGAGACCGCGGAGGCCGGGACGCCTGCAGAAGCATCTGTTGCGGAAGAAATGGAGCAGGCATCAGCGGAAGACGAGGAAGCGCCTGCCGTGAAGGCGTCTGCTGAGGAAACATCTGCTGTTGAAGAAGTTGCTGTGGAAGAATCTGCAGTGGAAGAACCTGCAGTGGAGAGGGCCGCAGAAGAGGCACCCGCCGAGGAGACGGCAGAGCGTAGTGAAGCACCTGCTGTCAGACCGGTGGTACAGGCGGCACCGGCAGCTGCGAGGCTGATGACACCGGAGGAGAAGGAGATCTTCGGACCCTACATCAATCAGAAGAGCTCACGGGATCAGATCGTGCGTGCGATAGACAGCATCAGCATGGCGGCCTACACCGACAATGTGATCATCACCGGCGACCAGGGTGCGGGTACCGTGCCGCTGGCCAAGGGGCTGATCCGTGCGGCAGAGTCCTCGGACGCCAATTTCTCCGGGCAGGTCGCCAAGATTGCGGCCAGCGCCCTGAACCGCAGGGAGGTCTCGGAGATTCTGGCCAAGCTGGAGGGCGGGGCCCTGATCGTACAGAGCGCGGCGGACTTAAAGCCGGCGACGGTCAATGTCCTGTTAAAGCTGCTGGAGAACGAGAACAAGGGCATCATCGTTGTCATGGAGGATACCAGGAGTAGCATGGAGCAGCTGCTGTCCACCCATCCGGAGCTGCGGCAGTGCTTCAATGTGCGTGTGGATATTGAGGCGCTGGACAGTGACGCGCTGGTCTCCTATGCCAAGGAGTACGCGTTGGAGAAGGAGTACAGCATTGATAACCTGGGTGTTCTCGCCCTGCATACCCGTATTGCGGAGAATCAGCGCCATGATCATGCGGTGACTGTCACGCAGGTGAGGGAGTTTGTGGATCAGGCCATCCGGAGAGCCAACCGGCATACGTTGGGACATTTCTTTGACGTTTTGTTCGGAAAGCGGTATGATGAAGAGGACATGATTATTCTGCGGGAGAGAGATTTCATCTACGCATAAATGGCGCTGGCCGTCAAGACCGGAAGGGCTGACGAACAAAGGAGACAACAGAGATGGCAGAGAAGATCAGGATAACCCGGGACGATGAGTATATGTTCGGCAGCGGGACTTGGTATGGCTGTTATCAGAAGCTCGGCGCCCATCCCGCCACGGAGAAGGGCAGAAACGGGTTTTATTTTGCAGTATGGGCACCGAACGCGGCGGCGGTGCATGTCATTGGAACCTTCAACGGATGGAATGAAGAGATGCATCCGATGACCCGCCTGCCGGAGATCGGCATCTATGAACTCTTCATCCCCGGTGTGGGAGAGGGTGAGCTCTACAAGTTTCTGATTCACACGAAAGACGGGCGTAAGCTCTACAAGGCGGATCCCTATGCCAACTATGCGGAGATGCGCCCTGGCAACGCCTCCCGGACTTGGGATGTGTCCCGGTTCAAATGGACCGATGGCAAGTGGTACGACGGGAATAAGGACAAGGACTGGAACCACGAACCCATGGCCATCTACGAGTGCCATGTGGGCAGCTGGATGAAGCATCCCGACGGCACAGAGGACGGCTTCTACACTTACAGGCAGTTCGCCGACCGTGTGGTCCCGTATCTGAAGGAAATGAAGTACACGCACGTGGAGCTCATGGGCATCGCGGAGCATCCCTTCGACGGCTCCTGGGGCTACCAGGTGACGGGGTATTATGCACCCACTTCGCGCTACGGCACGCCGGATGATTTCATGTATCTGATCAATGAGCTGCACCGGGCCGGGGTCGGGGTGATTCTGGACTGGGTGCCGGCGCATTTCTGCCCGGACGAATTCGGTCTGGCCTGCTTCGACGGCCAGTGCATCTATGAAGATCCGGATCCCCGCAAGGGAGAGCATCCGGACTGGGGCACCAAGATCTTTAACCTCGGCAAGAATGAGGTCAAGAATTTCCTGATCGGCAACGTGCATTACTGGATCGAGGTATTCCATGTGGATGGGATCCGTGTGGATGCTGTGGCTTCCATGCTGTATCTGGATTACGGCAAACGGGATGGACAGTGGGTACCGAACAAATACGGTGAGAATAAGAACCTGGAGGCGATCGAGTTCTTCCGTCACCTCAATTCCAATATCCGCGGTACTTACAAGTCCTTCATCACCATTGCGGAGGAATCCACTGCCTGGCCGAAGATCACGGCTCCGGTGGAGGAAGACGGACTGGGCTTCTCCTTCAAGTGGAATATGGGCTGGATGCACGACTTCTGCGAGTATATGAAACTGGATCCCTATTTCCGCAGGGGCGCGCATTACATGCTGACCTTTGCCATGAGCTACAACAACGCGGAAAATTATATCCTGCCGCTGTCTCATGACGAGGTGGTTCATCTCAAATGCTCTATGGTGGAGAAGATGCCGGGTTACAAGGTGGACAAATACGCCAATCTCCGTGCGGGATACGCGTTCATGTTCGGTCATGCCGGTAAAAAGCTCCTGTTCATGGGTCAGGATTTTGGCCAGGAGAGAGAGTGGAGCGAGAAGAGGGAGCTGGACTGGTTCCTGCTGGAGAATGACTTAAACCGCGGTATGAAGGATTTCGTGCGGGATCTGTTGCAGATCTACCGCAAGTACCCGAGCATGTACCGCATCGACAACGACTGGGCGGGCTTCGAGTGGATCAATGCGGATGATCAGGACAGGTCCGTCTACAGCTTCTTCCGGAAGTCGGACATCTCACGTGACAACGTGCTGTTTGTTATCAATTTCACACCCATGGAGCGCAGGGGCTATCAGCTGGGTGTCCCCTATGCCGGGACCTACACCCATATCCTGGACAGCGCGGATACGAAGTACGCCGGCTCCGGGTCGGGCATACCGGAGAAGATCAAGGCGGTTCCCGGGCTGTGCGATTACAAGGATTATTCCATAACGCTGGATCTGCCGCCCTACGGCGCGGAGCTGTTCGTCTTCCAGACACCGCCGGAGAAGGAGAAGAAGGATAAGGCGGAGAAGCCGGAGAAGACCACACGGAAAAAGACAACAAATTAAACTTATTAAGTTTGTCGTGAAAGATACCGAAATACAGGGTGATGAGAATGCCTCATCACCCTTTTTCATGCACAGGGTCGATCCTTCTTCCCTGCACAATTGGAGGACAGAACGTGGATATCAATCTGAACGGTTTCTCAGAATCAGGCAATTCCCCAAGAATCGATCACAGAGGCGGCTTCGGAACGGTGGCGCAGGGGGCGGAGGCTCCATCGTCTGCGGCTGGTACTTCCGCATCCGGCAGGAGCGCTTTTGCGGTGGATTTCGACCCGAACCGTCCGACCATGGGCGCCTATGCGGAGAAGAAGCGTTCCATGCAGGAGATCATGGATCAGGCGGGTGCGGTGGATACGAAGAATCTTCACAACTATATGAATCTGATGGCCAATACGGTTTCGGCAGAGGATTTCGCCCGGGCAGCAGAGGAGGGTTACGACTTCTCGGAGGTGGAGCCGGAGGAGGCGGTGACGATCCTCGACCACATCAAGGCGGCGGTAGCCCTCTCCGGGCAGGAGATCGTGGGCTTCACCGATGGCCTGAGTACGAATCAGCTGACACAGATCACTGGGAGCGCCGGGATGGCGGAGGCGATCCGTTCGGAGTTCGCCAGACAGGATCTGCCAGTGACGGAGGCTAATGTCCGTGATGTATCCGAGGCGGCCGACAGGCTGATGGAGCTACCGCCCCTGTCGGACGGTGCGGTACAGTACCTGACGGAAAATGCGATGACACCGACGATCGACAATCTCTATCTGGCCCAGCACAGCGGCGCCGGGGCACATCGCGCGGCCAGGGGTTACTACGCGCAGGAGACGGGCGGGTATTATGCGCAGACGGCACAGGAGACGGACTGGGAGCAGATCGCACCCCAGGCGGAGGCCGTTATCGAGGATGCGGGTTACAGGACGGCTGCGGAGAAGCAGCGCATGGCGGAGGAGCAGGCCAAGTGGATGGTGACGGCCGGTGTCCCGCTGACAGCAGCCAATTTGACCCAGGTGATGGAGCTGCGGGGGCTGCAGCTGCCCAGCAGCATGGAGGCGGCGGTGGCCACGGCGACAGCGGCACGGGCGAGCGGAAGACCGGCAGCCAGCGGCGAGCCGGGGGTGACGGAGAGCGATGTCCGGCGCGCTGCCCGGTATCAGGAGGAACTGAACAACGTCACCGATGCAGCGGTGGAGAAGGTGGTGAGAAACGGCAGGCCGCTGACACTGAAGCAGCTGCGGGAGGCAGAGAGAGAATCGGGGAATGAAGCCGGTCAGTCTGGACAGCAGGAGGCGACCCCGGAGGCGATGGAGGCGGAGCTTCTGCGGGCGAGGAAGCAGATCGAGGAAGCGCGTCTGTCCATGAGTGTCGAGGCGAACCTCCGTCTGATGGAGTGGGGCGTGAAAATCGACACCACGCCGATGGCGGAGTTGATCGACCAGCTGAACCGTGCCATCACGCAGATCGAGCGCGGGCTGTTCGGAACACAGGCGGCGCAGACAGCGGATGGTTCACCGGTGGTGGAGACGACCCCTGCCGCATCCCAGGGGGTACAGGAGGAGCAGCAGAACGGGCGTCTGGAGCTGTTCCGGACCAGCATGCAGCGGATCGGCGCACTGGCGGACGGGCCGGCAGCGGTCTCCGGTGCTATCGCCGGTTTTGAGATGGAGCTGACGCTGGAGGAGATCGTCCGGACGTCCGAGAATGTGGAAAAACGGCTGCAGGCGGCCGGCACCGCCTATGAGAGCCTGATGACAGCACCCCGTGCCGACCTGGGGGACAGCATCCGCAAGGCATTCCGGAATGTGGACGACATCCTGACGGATCTGGGGTTTGAGTTAAACGATGAGAACAGGCGCGCTGTACGCATCATGGGCTACAACCACATGGCGATGACGGCGGAGCACATCGAGGCGGTGCGTACGGCGGACAGGCGCCTGACTGCTACGGTTGGGGAGCTGAAGCCGGCGGCCGTGCTGCAGCTGATCCGGGATGGCCAGGATCCCATGGGGATGACCCTGGACGAGCTGCGCCAGGAGCTGTCTGACAGGCAGCAGGAGGAGAACCGCTCGGAGGAGAAGTACGCCAGATTCCTGTATAAGCTGGAGCAGAATGACGAGATCACGCCGGAGGAGCGGGAGTCCTATATCGGGATCTACCGCCTGTTCCACAATCTGAAGCAGACAGATGACGCGGCCATCGGGGCACTGCTGCGTACCGGCGCTGAGCTGACCATCGGCAATCTCCTG
>JAFSYF010000161.1 GCA_017443695.1 Butyrivibrio sp. | reverse complement strand
TCATAGGAATCGGCCACGGCGATGATCCTGGCTTCCTGCGGAATATCCTCTCCCTTCAGCCTGTCCGGATAACCTGTCCCGTCATAGCGCTCATGATGCCATCTCGCACCGTTGGCAAAGGAGGGCATCTCTTTGATATTACCGAGAATCTTCGCACCCAGAACCGGGTGGTTCATGATGATGTCATATTCTTCATCCGTCAGCTTGGCTGGCTTATTGATGACGGCATCGGGGATACCGATCTTGCCGACATCATGCAGGAGGCCCATCATATAGATCCTCTCCAGATCCTTGCCCTGGTAGCCGCAGCGCCTGGCGATCTCTTTTGAATACTCCGCCACCCTGCCGGAATGACCGTTGGTGTAATTATCTTTGGCATCAATGGCCGTGGCAAGGGAGGATACAACGTGCAGGAAGAGCTTCTCATTCTCCTTCGTCTTCTTCTCCACCTCCTGCTGCAGATTCCGCTGCAGATGATCCAAATCGATCATATGGCGGACACGGATGGTCAGCACCTCCGGCACGAAGGGCTTCTTTATGAAGTCCATGGCTCCCAGGGTCAGTCCCTTGGTTTCGGTCTCCTCCTTCTCGTCCGCCGTCAGGAAGATCACCGGGACCTCTTTTGTCTTGTCCAACTCCCGGATCTTTTCCATTGTCTCAAACCCGTCCATCTCCGGCATCTTGATGTCCAGAAGGATCAGATCCGGCACCTCCTTCTCCCTGAGGTAATCCAACAGCGCGCGACCGGATGTCATCGCGGTCACCCGCATATGTGCCTTACTCAGGATGAAACCAGCCATCTTGAGATTGCTCTCATCATCGTCAACAACAATAACCCAGTCCGCCATGCTCTGTTTCCTTTTCTCACAAATGTGCCGGTTCTGCTCCGGCACTCTCATCACTTTAATGTCTATGTCTATGGATTAATTTGCGCAGATGTATTGATAAACCCAAACGATTATACTCCTTTCTCGCCATAAAACCAATGTGTTTCTTTTATCGCTAACAGCATCATTCCCCTCGGGGTGGGTGAGAATCAGGCAGAGATTGAGTGGCTGATGCGGCGGGCGGAAATCGAGCGTGCGATACGCCGCAGTCTGCAGAACAACCGGTTTGAGGTATATTACCAGCCGACCTACTATCTGGATGGTTTCCGTCTCCATGGCGCGGAGGATTACGCTGATCTGTCCGTGGTGGCACATCAGCTGAAGCACGAGGGCTTCTCTCTCTCCATGGACGACTACGTCACAGGTTATTCGAATATGGAGGGGATCTGCAGGGATATTTCTTCTCGAAGCCCGTTCCCAGGGATCAGTTTCTGAACATCATCGCACAGCCCTTCTCCCGCAAAGTGTTATAACCTTCGGATCCATGCCCAGGCGAGATCCGCCCAGAGGCCCACATCCTCCCGCAGACTTTCATCCAGATCGATGACCGGGTCCTCCTCACCGGAGAACTGCTGAATCAGTTCCTCACGCCGCTTGTCAGAGACCCGCACACCCTTTCCCTCGCGTACGGCGAATACAGCACGCATGACCTGTTCCATCGTGTACTCCCCGCCGGACCAGCCGGCGAAATACTCCCCGTTGGCGATCGTCAGTCCATGGAACCCCGAAGGAAATACATAATGGGCAAAGGGCACATGGGCACGCCGCAGCGCCGTGGCGAACAGATAGCTGTTTTCCACCGGCACCAGCGCATCCGTCTCAGTCTGCCAGATCAGGCAGGGCGGCGTTTCTTCCGTCACCTGCTCCTCCAGTGAGAAATACTCCAGTTCCTCCTCCGGCGGGTTCTCTCCCAGAAGCGCCTGAATGGAAGGCGCGTGGGTGTAGGTTCCGGTTGTGATCACAGGATAGGACAGGATGACCCCATCCGGACGGTTGGAGCAGTCTCCATACACAGGGTTTCCATCCTCCACGTCCATATAATGTACCGCCAGGCTCCCGCATACATGGGCTCCCGCCGAGAAACCGCACAGGAGGAGCTTCCCTCCGCTGATGTGACAGTCCGCAGCATGGCGTCTGAGATACCGGACGGCCCGCGAAATATCATATAAAGGCTGCCTGCCCAGCGGCACCGACATGGTGATATCCGTTGTATAGCTCAGGACGAACACATTCATTCCGCGGTGAAAGAACTCCATGGCCGGCAGCTCCCCCTCATGGGAACAGCACATGCAGTATCCGCCGCCCGGCACCACCAGCATGGCATCATGCTGCGCCTCATCCTCATGCAGGTAGGCGAACAGATTCGGCACAAAACCATATGCGGCCTCGTACGTATACTCCCCTTCCTCCCAGATCGGTTTTTTCCAGCGCCGGATCCAGTCTCCTGTCAGTCCGGTAACCTGATAGTCCGCCTCCGGGGCATCCATTGACCAGGTATCGATCTGATCCCGTCCGACTACAGCCTCCAGCACGGCGTAATAGGCTTCCTTGGCTTCACACCGTCCGTGGAACAGCAGTGGATAACTGGTTTCCCTGCGGAAGCCCGTCAGCCAGCTGCCCTCATCCAGCAGGTTCCAGAAGGTGACACAGGTCACATCTGCCTGACCGGACTGCTTTGCCTCCAGCAGAATACGGAAGAAAGTCTGGTAGCGC
>JAFSYF010000021.1 GCA_017443695.1 Butyrivibrio sp. | reverse complement strand
TTCACTCCTCCTTTTTTTTACTGATCGTTTACTCAATTTTGATCCGTTTGCTCACCCCTGTCATGTTAAGGATGTCCATGATTTCCGGACATACATTCCGAACGGTCAGATGCCCGTCCATCTTCTTGTGCGCTGCCACCAGCAGACGCACACCGGAAGAGGCGATGTATTCACAGCTTTTCATATCAATCACCATCTCCTGTGTACCTTCCGGAACTGAATTCAGCGCCTCTTCCAGGATCGGAGACGACTGTGTATCCAGCCATCCGTCGAGTGTCAGAATCAGGCATTCTCCCTCCTGCAACTTATCAATCTTCATCTTCTAACTCCTTTCCTTTTAAGTTCTGTTCGCATTAATTTCCAGTGTCGTATTATTGAAATCCAGTATTCTCAGATAGGTCACCCGATCTGTCAGTGCTCTAACTGCATCGATGCCGCTGTAGTCATACGCATCTCCGTCATAGGTGTAATCCGTCGGATCGAACGGAATCCCGTCATCCCGGAGTCTCAGGATCAAATTGCCTTCTGAAACG
Source organism: Butyrivibrio sp. (assembly GCA_017443695.1). GTDB lineage: Bacteria > Bacillota > Clostridia > Lachnospirales > Lachnospiraceae > Butyrivibrio. The sequence continues at coordinate 9,659 of JAFSYF010000021.1, read as the reverse complement.
GAGAGCATCACATCGATGCTGTCCAGGCTCTTCCCCCCGTACCGGATCGCGTTGACCGCCATCTCCTCCGCCGCCACCGCCAGCTGGTTGGCCCTGGTTTTCTCCACCCTGTTCTCCAGGAAGGAAAGAATCTCTCTGGGGATCATCGATGCCTGTGAGATCTCGGCGCCAACGGAGAAGTCCAGCACATCCTCCTCCTTCTCCGGCAGCAGCAGGAAGCCCTCTCCTCTGTGTTTCAGCCGGATCACCAGTCCTGTGATACATACCGTCAGATATTCGCCTATCACCAGTCCGAACATCATCCCGTTGAGCGTATCAAGCCCCGCCATGGAAGCAATCCGGATACAGACAAACACGGACGGCAGAAGGGCGATACAGTATTCCAGTATCGTCACCAGATTGGCATAGCCGCTGTGCTCGGTGGTCTGATAAAAAGAGATCAAAAAACGGTTGATCACATAACCCGGCAGTGCCAGCAGGAAAATCCTGAGCGCCGTCTGCGCCATGGGCAGCAGCGTCGGATCCGCAGAGATCCCGAACATGGATGCCGCCTGTCTGGCAAACAGAAACAGGATCACCATCAGAACGGCCAGCAGTCCATAGCAGTACCGCAGAATATACCGGGTCAATACCCGGATCCCGTAGTAGTCCCGCTCTCCGAATACCACCCCGCCGATCTTGTCCATGGCCTCCACGATGCCGCCCAGAAACAGCTCGACGATCATCACCACATTGAGACAGATCGTATAGATCGTTACGCCGTTTACACCCACAGTGGAGATGACCATGCGGTTCATGGCGGAATTACGTATCATTTCACAGATGATGGACAATAACGCCGGCACACCGGTGGTGAGCGCCATCAGGAAATATGGCATGCTCCCCCGCATGGACAGTGTCAGACGCAGCATCCGTTTCGGGGACCTTATGTACCACAGCACCACCACCAGACCGATCCCGTAACCCAGCACCGTAGATACGGTAGAGCCCGCAGCACCGATCGGCGTATAGGAAAGAAGCAGATAATCCGCCACAAGATTGACCACATTGGAGATGACCACATAAGCGGTGGACAGTGCGGGGTTGTTGTCCACCGACATGAAATTGATCATCAACAGAGCCACGCCGATCACGGGCGTCCCCAGGAAGGTCATCCTTGTGACAGCTGCCACCTCCTCCGTCAGGGCCTCTCCGCCGGTGAGAAGCGCCGCGATCGGATCGGAGAAGGCTGCGCAGAGCATCAGCAGCAGCCCACTGGACAAGGTCGCGCCAAGGCAGGTGGAAAAAACCCGCGCAGCGCCCTCCGTATCTCTCTTGCCCAGACAGTTGCCCGCGACGATGCTGCCGCCGATCCCAAGCATCCAGCCGGGGATCTGAATGAACAGCAGCACGGTTCCGCCGATCTGTACGGCCGACATGGACAATGGTCCCAATATATTGCCCACCAGGATGGTATCCACGATATTGCCCACCTGCAGCGCCATATTGGTCATGATGGCGGGCAGCAGATACTGCAGGAGCTTCGATTTGATCAGCTTCTCATTGCGTTTCAGCTGCTGCATGCCGGTCAGTCCTCTTTCTCAAAGTATCCCATCGTATCAAGTGCCTCAATTGCGCGCTTCAGATACGGTTCATCTGTGATGGGCCATCTGTATCCCAAACGGTACAGCACATTGGTGGTAAACTGATTCCGCTGTCCAATCGTCACCTTCTCTTCGCCCTCTCCCTCATCATAAGCCAGAATGCCCAGAACGATTTCACTCATTTCCGGATTCCTGGCAGCATCTGAAACGGCCTTCTCGAAGGTCTCATCCGGCACCACCCTGATCTCAAATCCGTAATCGCGCATCACGGCGATCACATCCGCCATTTCAATCAGATGGTTGTTGTAGGCATGATACACACAGGCCTCACTTCCATCCCGTGCAAGTGTCAGGATCGCCGCCGCCGTGGCATCAATCGGTGAGAATTCCTGCGGATCATCCAGCATCGACACCGGGAATTCTCCCAGCCGCCGGTATGCCTTCAGCTGCCGCATGAATCCGTTGGTGATGAAATTGATCTGGAATTCCCCATCGGCATTCCGGCTCATCAGGTTCCCCACACGGATGATCTTGCCGTCAAGCCTGCCATCGGCCCTGGCCTGCAGCACAGCGCGCTCCGCCAGGAATTTGGTCCTGACATAGTCATTTTCCATGCTCTGTCCGAAATACAGCTCATTCTCATGGAGCTTGCGGCCCCGGAGTTCCACACCGCCGTTCTCGGCAATGGAGGTGGTGGAGATCTGAATCATCTTCAGCCCCGTTTTGCTGCATAGCTCGATCAGATTCTCTACGCCACCCACATTGATGCGGTCCAGCAGATCATCCTGCACGAAATGCTTGACACAGGCTGCGCAGTTGATCAGCAGGTCGGCATGCAGCGCTGAGAGTGCATCCAGACTCTCCGACTCCGTGATATCCCCCTCTGCACAGAAGATCCTTGAACCGAAAAGCGACTCATAGGTCTGCCCGTAGTAGTACATTAGCATATTCATCAGACGCTTCTCGCAGTTCTCATATTTGCCCCTGCGCATCAGACAGTACACCTTGCCCTCGTACTGCTCAATGAAGCAGCGCAGTACATGCACGCCGAGGAAGCCTGTCGCACCGGTCAGGATGATATCCCCCAGCGCGTGATCTGAGACATCCCCGATGTGCTCCATCACATTCTTCTGCAGGATATGATTGATCGCAGTGTAGTCATATTCCGTAACATGACGCAGCTTATCATTGGCCTGATCCGTATGGTCCGCACTCTTCTCCCCTTCCGGACTCTCCCCGCTGATGAAGGCCGCCAGCGCTCTCGGACTGGGATGATCAAACACGTTACGGTAAACGATCTGGTAGCCATGGTTCATGGCATACATCACAATCCTCGTAGCGGACAGGGAGGTGCCGCCGATCTCAAAGAAGCTGTCCGTGGCACCTACCCTCTCCAGAGAGAGCACCTCTTCATAGGCTTCGCACAGTTCCTTCTCCAGTGCTGTGGCCGGCGCGACATATTCCCGCTCCGGTGCATCGAAATCAATCTGCGGCAGCGCATTCTTATCAATCTTCTTGTTCACTGTCAGCGGCATCTGCTCCAGCTGCATCAGCACCGCCGGCACCATATAGTAAGTCAGATGCGCCTTCATGTGGGCTGTCAGCGCGCCGATGTCCACCGGATGATCCGCGGTAAAGAAGCCTGCCAGATAGTCCTCTTTGCCATTGTTCCTGACGATCACCTTGCTCATGCGGATGCCGTCGAAATCGTTCATCACATTCTCTATCTCATCCAGCTCCACACGGAGACCGCGCAGCTTGACCTGATTATCCAGTCTGCCGAAGAACTCCAGTTCTCCCTCCGCATTCCACCGCACCAGATCTCCGGAACGATAGGCACGCTCCTCACCAAGCATGATGAACACATCCGCTGTCTTTTCCGGCAGCTGTACATAGCCGCGGCCCACACCGCTGCCGGCTATCACCAGCTCACCGCTCAGGCCCACCGGCAGGATATGCCGTGCGCTGTCGCAGACATAGGCCCTGACATTCGCCGCCGGCTTTCCAATGGTGATATGTGTGCCGCTGTCCATGATCTTGGCGATGCAGCTGACAGTAGCCTCTGTCGGCCCATAGCCGTTGACGATCACCGCCTCAGGGCTTGCCCCGCGCAGCTTGTCGAACAGAGCCGCCGGAAATGCCTCTGCACCCAGGTCATACATCCGGACAGGCGCCAGTGCCTTTCGCACCTCCTCCACCTCCAGAATGTTGGTCAGGAAGGAGGGTGTCGCCGCAATAACACGCACCTGCTGCTGTTCCAGCAGTGTTGCCAGCGCAATGGGATTATGAATATCCTCCTCCGAGGCCATGACCAGAGTTCTGCCATTTGTCAGGGTGATATGCATCTCCATGATGGAGACATCAAAGGATATGGAAGCCAGGCCCAGAACCCGCTCTCCGCCCCGGACGAACTCATAGGTCTCCATATTCCTTTCATTGGCATTGACAAAATTGCACAGATTCCGGTGCTCGATCATCACACCCTTGGGCCTGCCTGTTGAACCTGAAGTATAGATGCAGTAGGCCAGTGATTCCGGATCGATATTCAGACCGGGATTCGTATCCACGACATCCGCGGCGGCACACAGCTCCTCCACGGTCAGTGTCTCATAGGGCTTCCCCGCTGCGAACAACTCCGTCCGCTCACGCTTCACCGCCTCCGTCGTAATGACGAACCGGCTTCCGGCATCCAGCAGGCAATATTCTATGCGATCATCAGGATAATCCGGAACCATCGGCAGGAACGCGCCGCCGGCTTTCCAGACGCCGTATTCAGCGACTGCGACCTGACAGACACGGGGCAAAACCAGTCCGACAACGGACTCTCTCTCTATGCCCTTCTTCAGCATGACATGTGCCAACCGGTTGGCCTGCCGGTTCAGCATCTCATAGCTCAACGTCTCTCCCGCAGCGATGATCGCAGGCCGTTCGCCGTGTGCGGCTGCCTGCGCCTCAAAGAGACGGTGCACCGGCAGCATCTCCACCGGTACATAGGTCTGATTGAAGCCCTGTACGATCTCCAGCTCCGCTTCGGATGTCAGTTCCACCTGTCCCAGGGTTTCGGCAGACAGCATGGATTGCGCAGCCGTAGCAAGCACATCCGTCATCCGACGGATGTAGGTCGCGGAATACTTATTGGCACGGTACTGGGTATCAAAATGATAGACGCCGTCCCGGATCAACACATCCATGGAGATGTCCGCCATTGCCATATTGGAGGCACCTACCCGTTCCGTCAGCTCGAAGCCGTCCAGCGCCTTCCATTCGAAATAGTTCCCCTGATACACCATCATAAGATCCGCTCTGAGACCGCTGGAGCGGCTGATTCTGGCAAAGGAGTAGAGATCATTGGCCATGTTGCCCAGAATCTGACGCCCCACTTCCTTCACATAGTCCACCGTCCGCTTGCCGTCCTCCGGGAAGCACCGGACCGGCAGAGTCTTGACCAGCATGCCAAAGAGTTCTTCCGTTCTGGCCTCGGAACGACCATTGTAGATCGTGGTAAAGGTGACATCCTCCGCATAGGTATAGCGCTGTAGTACAAAACCCATCGCCGCCAGGAAGAACGCGTTCTCCGTCACCCCATGCTGACTGCAGTATGTATGCACCGCTTCGACACTTAGCTCCGGTCTGGCGATATCCTCTTCTCCGCAGCGTTCCTCTGCTCCCTCCAGATCTCCGTCGGGCACCGTACACCCGTTGCAGCCTCTCATCAGGTTGTCGTAATAGGTTTTGGCCCGCTCCTCTGCACCGTCCCGTAGAAGCCCCTGTTCTTCTTCCGCCACATCGAAGATCGTAAAGTCCTCTTTGCTGATCTCCTCTCCCTGAAGAACAGCATTCAGATCCCGCATAAACACGTTCAGCGAGCTGCCATCGAAGAGAATGTGGTGGAAATCAAAGAACAGGATCACATCCTGCGGCGTCTCATAAACCGTAACCCGGTAGAGCGGGCCCGCTGCCATATCAAACGGTTTGATGAAATGCGCCCAATACTGTTCCGCCTCCTCTCTGGAACCAGACAGGAATTGCACCTCGCTTTCCCTCTCCTCATGGGGATACATGTACACATCCCCGTTCTCATCCTGCGCGATGGTGCATTTGATGGAGGCATGCGCATCCAGCACCTGCTTCACCGCCTTCTGCAGCCGCTCACCGCCTATGGCACGGTCCATTCTGTAGGAATACGGGATATTGTACATCGTGGAGTCCGGATTCATCAGGCATTCCGAATAGATTCCGAACTGTGTCTGTGTCAGCGGATAACGGCTTTTCCTTTCCTTCCGTTCTCCGGTACCGGCCGAATTCGCACACTGCTGAAGCAGCGCCTCAAAAATCCGGTTCTCAATGTCCACGATGGACGCGCCCGCAAGGATGTCCTTGGAGGAGACGGTCACATGAAAAACATTCTCAATCGCACTGACCAGCGAGATGGAGGAAATGGATGTCATGCCTGCTCCCACCAGATCTGTGTTGACCGATTTCAGTTCAAAACCCAGTGCCCTGGAGGCCAGCTCCAACAGCTGCTCCTCACACTTCGTTGCCGGACGCGCATCATCCTCTCCATCACCGGAGAAATCCGGTACCGGAAGAGCTTTTTTATTCACCTTGTGGTTCTGTGTCAGAGGAATGGCGTCCAGCTGCATAATCGACGCCGGCACCATATACGGCGGTTTACGTTCCGCGATAAAGGCGTTGAGCCCGTTACAGTCGATCGGCGCATCACCGACCACATAAGCAACGATGTATTTTCCGCCGGAGGGACTGTCAAACGCCGCTACCGTAGCATCCCGAACGCCCGGATAATCGCGTACCACCGCTTCCACCTCCGACAGTTCGATGCGGAAGCCGCGGATTTTGACCTGACCATCCTCACGGCCGACGAAAACAATATTACCATCCTCCCTGAGCCTCACCAGATCGCCGGTGCGGTAGACCGGACGATACAGCGGGTCATCATCAAAAGGATTGTCCAGAAATACCTCCGCTGTCTTCTCCGGGCGATTCAGGTATCCGCCTGCCACATGAGGGCCTGCCACCCACAGTTCACCGGTTTCTCCATAAGGGACCCGTTCCCCTTTTTCATTCACAATATACAGCTTGATATTGTCCAGCGGCTTGCCGATGGGGATGTCCGCCTCCCGTTCGGTCACCCGGTACGCAGTTGTCAGGATCGTACACTCCGTCGGACCGTAGAGGTTATGGAAAGCAAAGCCTTTGGGCGGTTCCATGGAAGCCAGCTTCTCCCCGCCCACCGACAGATGCCGGAGATACGGTTCCGAAGCCTCCATCGCATATTGGCGTCCCACCTGTGTCGTCATAAACTGATGGGTGATATGGTGTTTCTCCATATAGGCATTGAGGGCATTCAGATTCAGCCGGATGTCCTCCGGGATAATGGCCAGCGTGGCACCCGCCGTCAATGCCGGATACATATCCATCATACAGGCATCGAAACCATAGCTGGCGTACTGTCCTACACAATCCTCCGGCTTGAGCTCATAGTAACGGTGGTACCAGTCCACGAAGCAGACCAGATTGCTGTGAAGGAGACGGACACCTTTGGGTACCCCTGTACTGCCGGAGGTATATAACAGGATAAACAGATCCTCCGGCGATACCTTCGGCAGCTTCGGCGCTGCGGAAACCGCCCGTACCTCGGATAAATTCAGCCTCTTTCCCTGGTAATCCGTAATCTTTCCGGAGAGTTCCTCCGTAGTGATCAGGAGCCTGGCTCCTGCATCCTCCACCATGAAGTTCAGGCGTTCCTCCGGGTAGGAGTCATCCAACGGCTGATATGCACATCCGGCTTTCAGTGCACCAAGGGAGGCGATGGCCTCATATTCTCCCCGGGGTATCAGAATCGAAACCACGTCTCCCCGGCCCAGTCCACATTCCATGATCGCTGCCGCAAAATCATCACTTTTCCGGTTCAGCTCGCCGTAGGTATAACTGTTCTCCTCGTAAACAACCGCAGGCCGGTCGGGATATGCGGCTGCTGCCTTCATAAACAGGGAAACAATGGTCTCAGTCCGGTCATAGCTGACAGACGTCTCGTTCAGCGCATCCAGTCTGGTCGCGTCTTCTTTAGATAATACGGCGGTTTCTGACATATTCTTCCTCCCTTTCATTTGAGCAGCATTCAAAATATAGTACTACTCAAATACCATGCGGAGACGGTTCCGGTCTCCGGTTCTCTGATAGCTCATCTCCTGACAGATCTGCTTTGCGAGCATAATGCCCATACCACCCGAATCCAGCTCATCAAATTCCTTTTCCCCGGTATCCCTGTTGGTTGGATCAAAGGGTATTCCGTCATCCTCTAAGCATACGGTCAGTGTGCCGTCTGCCCGGCTGATTTCCGCGGCAGCAAATGAAGCGCCTGAATACATCACAATATTGGCAAACATCTCCTCTGCGGCTACCAGTATTTTCTTCTCCTTCTTTTCCAGCGGATCACCGGATGGCAGGGCTTTCCGGATGGCCTCCCGGATCTCTGCGATGGCTGTCTGATCCACCTTCAGTTCCAGTCTTCTGTTCTCACTCTTCTCAGGCGCTGAGGTAAAATGCATGAACAGTATCGTCAGATCATCGAACTGCCCGGCTTCCTGCTCATAAGCAAGTACCTGTCTGCTCACCTCCTCCACCGAGGAGCGAGTATCCTGCTGTTTGTCCTTATTCGCGAGAGCCTCCATCAGCCGATTCGTGCCGAACAACTCACCTTCTGTATTCATGGCCTCTGTAACGCCGTCTGTATACAGGAATAGTCCGGAGTTCTCCTCCGGATACAGCTCACCATTCTGAATGCCGGCATCATCGAACAGGCCCACAACGATTCCCGGATCAACCTCCAGGAGACTGGCACCGTCGCTGTTGATGACAACCGGCTGGGTATGACCGGCGTTGGCATAAGTCAGCCGCCGGGCGTCTGGATCCCACACAGCAGCGAACGAAGTGGCAAACATCCCCTCCGGATTCTCCCTGCAGATCACTTCATTGGCCAGATTCAGGGACTCAGCCGGATCACGGAAGGCAAGTAGCCTGTCCCGGATGATACGTCTGGTCATGGCCATGAAAAGCGCGGCACCGATCCCTTTTCCCGATACATCACCGATGATCAGTCCGATTTTACCATCCGGCATATCAATGATGTCATAGAAATCACCGCCAACCTCCTTAGCCGGCTGCATCATCGCACAGACAGACAGCATCGGCGTACTGTGCTCCAGTAAAGGCGGTACCATGCCGCTCTGAATCCTCTTGGCGATATTAATCTCCACCTCAGATTGGACCTTTTCCGCTGTCAGTGAACGTATATCGTTCAGATACCGGGAGATGTCCCCCGCCATATCCTGAAAGGATTCCTCAATCCGTCCCACCTCAGTGATCCTGCTGGGTTGGAAGGGCTGAAGATCTTTGTCCTGATCTTCCACAAAATGCTGCATCCGATCGGAAAGAGCCCTCACCGGCCGCAGCACAAACTGCCAGGTAAAAAGCAGAATCAGGCCAAACATCGCGCCGAAAATCACGGACGTAGTCATCAGCATCAGCATGAAATTGTCATGCATCAGTTTCATGATCTCTGACATGCTGTAATCCGCTGACAACAGGGCAGCGACCTCCCCATCATCACTGATGAGCGGCAGTGTCCAAGTCAGAACATATCCGAAGCTGTTATCAAAGACACCCAGTCCGCCTGTCTCCAGGCCACCAAGGGCCAGCTTCTCCATCGGTTTCAGCGGTTCCTTACTGATTGTACCGAAACCCATTTCCTCATTGATGATCCGGTCTTTCTCATCATCTGCTGCAGCGGAGATAATACGATGACGCAGGCCCTGCTCATCCACACTGAAGATATAGAGATATGTGATGCCCAGTTCCTTGCACATTACTCGGAAGATATCATGTATCTCCTCACGGACATCCGGATCTTTTTCCATCATCTCTTCCGAATCCAGCTGCGCCACAACAGTCTGTCCCAGAATGGCGGCATTCTTGGCAATGAGCGCACCCTGATTGATCGCCTGATCCATTCTGTACTGCCTGCTCAGAAAACCTGCAGCAGTAAAGGCAATCAGC
>JAFSYF010000020.1 GCA_017443695.1 Butyrivibrio sp. | reverse complement strand
CGACGAGCGCGAGCAGGCCGCCTGTGGGATGCTCCCGGGACTGAACCGTAATTTGCTTTTGTATTCATCATAACACGACAGATCCCCCGTGTCTGTTCATTATATGATATACTATGTTCATCTGATTCTTATTGCATAAGAAAATGGAGGTGATTCAATGACACAAAATAATCTGCAGGATTGCCCGGAGAAGGGACCGATCACTGACGAGCTCTTAGCCCGTATGGACCGGTACTTCCGTGCAGCCAACTACCTGTCGGCAGGCCAGCTCTATCTGTTGGAGAATCCGCTGCTGCGCAAGCCGCTGACCATTGATATGGTCAAGAAAAAAATCGTTGGACACTGGGGCACGGTTCCCGGACAGAACTTCGTCTTCACCCACTTAAACCGCGCCATCAAGCGCTACGATCTCGATCTGATCCTGCTCTCGGGTCCGGGACATGGCGGCAACTTCTATATCGCCAATGACTATCTGGATGGCAGCTACTCAGAGATCTATCCCAACATCTCCGAGGATGAGGACGGTATGCAGAAGCTGTTCAAGCAGTTCTCGTTTCCGGGCGGCGTCCCGTCCCACTGCGCGCCGGAGACCCCCGGTTCCATCAATGAAGGCGGAGAACTGGGTTACGGTATCGCACACGCTTTCGGCGCGGTCTTTGACAATCCGGAGCTGATCGCCGCAGTCACAGTGGGTGACGGTGAGGCTGAAACCGGCCCTCTTGCGACCTCCTGGCAGAGCAACAAATTCCTGAATCCCATCACCGATGGCGCCGTACTGCCGATCCTGCACCTCAACGGCTACAAGATCGCCAATCCCACCATCTTCGCCCGCATGAGTCACGAAGAGCTGGTGGACTTCTTCCACGGCTGCGGATGGGAACCCCATTTCGTCGAGATGGCGAACGCGGACTCCTCTGCGGATACGAATGGCTCTGACAACGCCGACGAGCCGATGCACATCCACCGCCTGATGGCGGAGACCATGGATACCGTCATCGAGCACATCCGTGAGATCCAGGCGCACGCCCGCACCACCGGCGATGCCTCCCGCCCGGTCTGGCCGATGATCGTCCTGCGCACACCCAAGGGATGGACCGGTCCCAAGATGGTGGACGGCAACCGCATCGAGGGCAACTATCTGGCCCACCAGGTACCGATCATGATGGATAAGCCCGAGGAGCATCTGCAGATCCTGGAGACATGGCTGAAGAGCTATCATCCTGAGGAGCTCTTTGATGAGAATGGTCATATCCTCCCGGATATCCGTGAGCTCACACCCACCGGCAACAGCCGGATCGGCGCCAACCCGCACGGCAATGGCGGACTCCTGCTGCGCGACCTGCGCATGCCTGACTTCCGCGACTATGCGCTGGATATCAAGGGTCATGGAGAAATCAACGGACAGGATATGTCCCTTCTGGGCGGTTTCGTCCGGGATATTTTCAAACTCAATGCCAAATCCCGCAACTTCCGGATCTTTGGTCCCGACGAGACCAACTCCAACCGTCTCAATGCTGTCTTTGAAGTGGAGAACCGGGACTGGAACGCCACGGCGTATCCCGCGGACGACCATCTCGCAGCCGACGGCAGGGTCATGGACTCCATGCTGTCCGAGCATATGTGTGAGGGCTGGCTCGAGGGCTATCTTCTGACCGGACGCCACGGCTTCTTCGCCACCTATGAGGCGTTCGCACGCATCATCGATTCCATGGCCGCCCAGCACGCCAAATGGCTCAAGGTCTGCAACGGTCTGACCTGGCGTGAGGAGATCGCCTCCCTCAACCTGATCATGGCATCCACGGTCTGGCAGCAGGATCACAACGGCTTCACGCATCAGGATCCGGGCTTCATGGATCACATCGCCAATAAGAAGGCCGATGTCGTGCGCCTGTATCTGCCGCCGGACGGCAACTGCCTGCTCTCCTGCTTCGATCACTGCATCCGCAGCCGCAACTATGTCAACGTGATTGTGGCCTCCAAGCACCCCCGTCCACAGTGGCTGTCCATGGAGGAAGCCATCCGTCACTGCACGCAGGGCATCGGTATCTGGGAGTGGGCCAGCAACGACCAGGGACAGGAGCCGGATATCGTCTTCGCCTGTGCCGGTGAGACACCGACACTGGAGGCGCTGGCGGCGGTTTCCATCCTGAATGAGGAACTGCCGGAGCTGAAGATCCGTTTCATCAACGTGGTCGATCTGTTCAAGCTCCAGCCTGCCACGGAGCACCCGCACGGTCTCACCGACGCAGAGTACGATATTCTCTTCACGCAGGACAAGCCGGTGCTGTTCAATTTCCACGGCTACGCAAACCTGATCCATGAACTCACCTACAGGCGGCACAACAACCGTCTGATGCATGTCCGTGGCTACAAAGAGGAAGGAACCATCACGACGCCCTTCGATGTCCGTGTGCAGAATGACATCGACCGCTTCCACCTGGTACAGGAAGCGCTGAAATTCCTGCCGAATCTGGGGAACCGCGGTGCCTATCTGTATCAGCGCATGAGCGATAAGCTGGTGCAGCACAAGCAGTACATCCATCAGTACGGCGAGGATCTTCCGGAGGTTGCCGAATGGAAATGGGATAAGAAGCACTGAACCGTGCTCAGATCAGAGAATTTCTGAGAAAAACCCGCAGCGTTCAGCGCTGCGGGTTTTGGGGTGTAATGAGCAGTGTTATGTTGTCACACGCATCAATCCCGTCCACTGCAAAGGCGCCGGTCGTGTTCTCCGTGATTTGGCCGCTTTGGAGATCCCTAACCGTGTAGCAATCTGATCTGCAGATCCGGTCACCGAAATACCGTTTGAGATCACTCACATCGATGGCATAGCGCTCCCACCTGTCTTCCTCGGACACATTGATGAAGCTGAGCGCAAATCTGTCGCTGGTGGTTCATGATGCGCAGCGTATTCCTTCCTTTCTTCAGCCGAATCACCATCGGATCACTCCAGGCGAACCGCTCCGCAGTCTCTGTCTCCTATCTTTCAGCAGATCTATAACCTCGCCGACTCCATCATCGTCGGGCGCTATCTCGGTTCAAACGCCTTTGCGGCAGTTGGTGCCACAGGTTCCATCACCTTTCTCTTCTTTGCCCTCTGCAACGGCATAGGCAGTGGCGGTGTCATCGGCAGGTTTACCATTCCGGTTCTGCTCACCGCCTATCTGGGATACGGGGAAGCAGGCATCTGGCTATCCTCCGGTATCGTCTGGATCCTCAGCGGCGGTACGGCCTGGATCAGATACATGACATATTTCCGCAACAAGGTCCAGGTCGTATCACCGGACCACCATCCGCTCCGTCTCCGGATGCTGCGGCAGACCGCAAAATAAACTGACGAGGTTTAATTAACGGAAACAATATGCTATACTAATCTGGCTTGGTGCTAATCCATTGTTCGTTACAATTCAGCACAGTCAAGTTCCCGGCGCTGAACAGTAACACATCATTCCTATATTACAGGAGGCTGCAAACCATGACAGATTCAACCAACCAGAACAATCAGGTATCACAGAGAGAGAACAGCGGGCGTACATCCGGATGGATCTCGGCCCTGATCATCGGCGTCTGTATCGTACTGAGTGCCGCGGCCATCGCAGCCGGTTTGTATCTGTTCCGTTCCAATCAGACACACACCATCGCGGCAACCGGCTCCTCCAGTGTGGATTTTTCATCCGATCTGGTGGTCTGGAGCGGGAGCTTCCGTGTCTACGCAACAAACTCGACAGAGGCCTATGCACAGATTCAACGCGATGCGGAGAAGGTTCGCCAGTTCCTGACCAGCTACGGCATCACACCGGACGAAATGCTGTTCCGGGCGGTCAGCATCTCCGAGGTCACGCACAACAACTATGACGAGAATGGTAACTATATTAATTCCGTCATTGACGGCTACAGTCTCTCTCAGAACATCGAGGTCACCTCAAGCGATATTGACAAGGTCGAGAAGGTCTCCCGGGAGGTATCGAGTCTCCTGGAGTCCGGCATCGAGTTCAACTCCTATTCCTGCTCCTACTATTACACTGCACTGGATGATCTGAAGCTGGATCTGATCAAAAAGGCAACAGAGAATGCCAAGGAACGGATCACCATCATCAGCGATGTCACCGGTGCGCGTCTCGATAAGCTGATCGGCTCCAGTCTCGGCGTTTTCCAGATCACCGCCAGGAATTCCGGGACCGGCAGCTACAGCTATGATGGCGCATTCGACACCAGTTCCAGGGAGAAAACCGCTTCTGTCACTGTCCGCCTGGAATACGAGCTTCGCTGACCGGCAGGAACCCTCCGATCTCCATCCGGTTCCCGTCTGATGTCACGGTGATGGCACCGGAGACATCCGTCCGCCATGTCTGCGCCCCGATATCAGCGAGACGCTCCAGCACCTCCTCGTGCGGATGACCATACGTGTTATTCCTCCCACAGCTGATGACCGCCGTCTTCGGATGGCACAGCCGGAGGAAATCCGCATCCGTTGTAAATCTGCTGCCGTGATGTGCCACCTTCAACAATGTCAGATCACGGCACAGATCCGGATGATCCGTCAGGATCTGTCGCAGGGCGTCCTGTCCTTCCCCTTCCACATCCCCGGTGAACAATGCAGAGAATGTACCGCAGCGCAGATACAGGATCGTGCTGTAGGCATTGGCCTCCTCAGTTTGCATCCCCGCCTCCGGGCCGAGACACAGCAGCTGTGTCTTCCCAAACTGCAACAGCGTTCCGCGGTGGATATAGCCCACCGGTATGCCGTTCTCCCGTGCCATCTGCTCCAGCTCCCGATAGTTTTCCCCTTTGCTGTTCGTATCAATATCCGGCAGAATCAGCTGTCTGACACCGATTCCCCCTTTGGGCACATCCGTAAGCAGCTCACGGATTCCACTCATATGATCCTCGTCCTCATGGGTCAGTATAATGGCATCCAGCACTCCAACTCCCTCGTATGCCAGAAACGGACGAAGCTGGTAACGATACAGTTCTGTCTTGCTGGAGCTGCCGCCATCGATCATCACCCGCTGTCCGCCGCTCTCCAGGATGATCCCATCCCCCTGTCCCACACTCAGGAAGGTGATGCGGACCGCCGGTTCTGTATGAAACAGCAGTACCGTCATTGAACAAAAGAGGCCTGCATACCGCCCCAGATCCACCCATACCAGTCTTTCCGGTGCGATACGGACTCTACCGCCCTGTTTGCTCTCTTCCCGGAGGAAATGGCTGCCAAGGACAAACACCGCCAACAGTCCCAGGTACAACCAGAACTGGAGCGGTGTGGTATGTCCCATGTACCAGGTGGCACCAGGCAGTGCGATAGAGCCCTCACAGGCCAGACGATAGACGCGCAGAATCACGGAATCCATCATCCCCGGCAGATGCCCCAGCGGGACAGAGATGGCTCCCAGCGCCAGCACACAGAGCCCCATGATCATCACCACACTCATCAGCGGTATCACCAGAAGATTCAGCAACGGTGCATAAACAGAAAAGGTGTGAAAAGAAGCTGCATAGACACCCAGTGTACACAGGGCGATACCCAGGCTGCCGACCAGTGCCGAACGGCAGCCCCGCAGGAGTCTGATCGGCAATGTCCCAAGAAACAGTCCCAGTCCCAGACGCACCCCATGCGCCCGGACCAGCGTGTGTAAGCTCTCACGTTCTTCACGCACCACAAACGCCGTCTCCTCACATCCGGCTATCCGCGCCAGCCATCCCCTGCTGGTCAACGGTTTCAACTCAGGCGTCAAAAGCCCGATCCCCAGAATCGCACCGAAAGACAGCTGAAATCCTGTCTGCTGTAATACCAGGGGCTGCTCCCAGACCAGCAGCAGTGCCGCCAGTGCCAGACCCGTCAGCATATCATAGCTTCTGTGGCAGAGTCCTGCCCCCAGCCGTACAGCAAACATCACGACGGCGCGACCGGCAGATGCGCTCATCCCGCACATCTGTCCGTAGGAGATCATCACCGCCACTGGCAGGATACAACGCAGCAGGACCGGCAGGCGCAGACGTCTCATGAACTCATAGAGGCCCATCCCCAGCAGGGAGATATGCAGCCCGGAAACTGCCAGGATATGGATGATCCCTCCACGCTGAAACAGCTCCCTGGACGCCGCATCCAGATCGCCCCGGTCCCCCAGCAGGATCGCCTTCATCACACCCGCATCCTCCGCAGGCAGACAACCCTCCAGGATCTCCTCCGCCCGCTCCCGCAGTCTGCACAATCCCTCCCGGTATCTGTCTGTTCGCCCGTCTGCCGCCAGGATCCGGCATCCCCTCAAGGTGCATATATAGCCCACACTCCGATAGTATGCCTCCGCATCGAATTCTCCCGGATTCTCCGCCCGCCGGTAGGCGCGGCATTCCCCTGTGATCTGCACCGTCTCACCGATGGAACGGATCTCCGCATCCTCAGACATATAGCACTGCATCAGCGCAGGCCCGTCCGACGTCTCCGTCCGAACCAGCAACACCGCCGTCTCCGGGATCTCCATATCTGCAGCCTTCTGCCAGGCCGCATTGCCACTCTTCCAGGTTCTGCCCATGATCCTGCCGATGATTGTCACCGTCTCGCCATCCGGCACCTGCTGCATGCGGTCCCGGACGATGCCGAACTCCAGCAGCAGACTCAGGACGAGCACCAGCGCCAGCACAACAGCGCATAAGGGTCGTCTCATGTTTTTTCTCCTGTTCCATGATTGAAAAAAAGGATACGCGAGCGCGTTCCTGTATATCCTGCTACTCTGTCACCAGATCAAGATTCCGTTCAAAAACCGTTCCCAGATTCAGACTCTCCATGAGCACCGCGCCTGTGTTGCCATCCACAGAGATCTGAACCTTATTCACCCCCGGCAACTCCGCCAGCGTG
>JAFSYF010000160.1 GCA_017443695.1 Butyrivibrio sp. | reverse complement strand
GGCGGCGCTCCTCCTCCATGGCTGCCGGGTCATCATCCTCCGACTCCACCGCCGGCCAGGATGGGAAGAGGCCCTCCTCCAGACCGGTGATAAAGACATGGTCGAACTCCAATCCCTTTGCACTGTGCAGCGTCATCAGCAGCACGCGGTCCTGATCCTCCGACAGCTCATCAATGTCCGCCACCAGCGCCACATCTTCCAAAAAGCCCGCCAGGGAGGGTTCCTCCGCCCTGCTCTCATAATCCGCCACCTTGGAGAGGAGTTCGTTCACGTTCTCCATCCGGTCTACCTGATCCTCCCGCTCCTCTGCCTCGATGCTGTTCAGGTAATCCTCATAGCCGATGGTATCGATGATGTGGTTCAACAGCTGCTCCAGTCCGGCCTTCATCTGAAATGCCCGGAACTCCCGGATCTGTTCCGCAAAGCTCCTGCATTTCTCAGCAGCAGATTTGGACAGGGCGATGATCCGGTCCGCGCCCTCGCAGGCGGCCAGAAGAGAAATCTCCTCCATAGCCGCATAGTCCCGCAGCCGCCCGATGGTCGTCGCGCCGATCCCCCGGCGCGGTACATTGATGATACGCAGCAGAGACAGGTCATCCGTCCCGCACTCAATGGTCTTCAGATAGGCCAGGAGGTCCCTGATCTCCCTTCTGGTATAGAAGCTGGTACCGCCCACCAGATTGTAGGGGATGGCTTCCTTTACGAGGAATTCTTCAATCAGCCGGGACTGTGCATTCGTACGGTACAGCACTGCCATGTCAGAGAGTCTGACATGCTCGGCGCGTTTCCTGCTGCCCACCTCCTGCGCAATGAACCGGGCTTCCTCGATGGCATTGGAGAAGCTCTGCAGACGGATCAGCGCGCCCTCTCCCTCCTCGGTCCAGAGACGCTTGTCCTTACGGCCCTCATTGTTCCGGATCACGGCGTTGGCCGCATCCAGGATGGTCTGCGTAGACCGGTAGTTCTGCTCCAGCTTGACCACGAAGGCATCCGGGTAGACCTGCTCGAACTCCAGGATGTTGCGGATGTTGGCCCCGCGGAAGCGGTAGATGCTCTGGTCATCATCCCCCACCACGCAGAGATTGCGTGAGCCGGCAGCCAGAAGCTCCAGCAGCCGGAACTGGATGTCGTTGGTATCCTGATACTCATCCACCATGATATAGCGGAATCTGTTCTGATAGGAGGTCAGCACTTCTTCGTCCCTCTGGAGCAGACGGACGGTGTTCAGCAGCAGATCATCGAAATCCATCGCATTGGCATTCCGCAGGGTCTTCTCATACTCCAGATAAGCCTGTGCGATGACGCTGCGGTAGCTGTCCCCCTGAACATGGGCTGCATAATCCTGTGCGTCATACCCGTTGTCCTTGGATCTCGAGATCCGGTTCAGGATCTCCCTGGGCTTGAACCGATCCCTGTCCAGGTTCAGCCTCTTGCAGATCTCCTTCATCACAGATCTGGTGTCATCCGTATCATAGATGGTGTAGTTGGTGCCATAGCCGATCCGGTCCGCGTAACGCCGCAGGATCCTGGCACAGCTGGCATGGAAGGTGGAGACCCACAGGCCGTCCGCACCGGCGCCGATCAGGTGCTGCGCACGTTCCCGCATCTCCCCCGCCGCCTTGTTGGTGAAGGTGATCGCCATAATATTCCACGGCTCCACACCGCACTCCTCGATCAGATAGGCGATCCGGTGCGTGATCACCTGCGTTTTGCCTGAGCCTGCCCCGGCAAGAATCAGGAGCGGTCCCTCCGTATGCAGCACCGCCTCCCGCTGTTCCTTATTCAGTGTATCCAGATACGGACTGCTCATTTCTGTCCCTCCCGCGCCTCACGCCGCATCTGTCTGGCATTGGCCAGCGCCTCCTCCGTCAGGCCGGCGCCGCCCAGCATCCTGGCCAGCTCCCTGTCCGAATCCTCCGGTGAAAGCTCCTGCAGCCGGGTGACAGTCCGGCCGTTCTCCGTCCCCTTCTCGATCAGGAAATGGGTGGATGCCTGTGCTGCGATCTGCGGCAGATGGGTGATGCAGATGATCTGATGGCGGTCCGACAGCTGGCCCAGCTTCTGGGAGACCCGCCATGCCGTCTGTCCGCTGATCCCGGCATCAATCTCATCAAAGATCAGGGTCGGTGTCTCATCACGCTCGGAGATCACGCTCTTGAATGCCAGCATGATCCGGGACAGCTCGCCGCCACTGGCCACCAGATTCAACGGCCGCAGTGTCTCCCCTGGATTCGTTGATATCATGAACTCGATAGCATCCCATCCAGTCGTTCCCATCCGCTCCTCCTGGGGCGTCACCCGGATCTCCAGCCGCACATCCAGGAAGTTTAAGTCCTGTAACGCCTGTATGAGCTGCTCCGCCAACGACGCCGCGGCCTTGCCCCGCAGTTTGGTAAGTTTCCCGCAGCATGTGGCGGCGGCTGCCTGTTCCCCGGCGAGTTCATCGGCCAGTGCCTGTCTCGTCTCCTCGATATGGGAGAGGCGCTCGATCTCCGCCTCCCGCTCTGTCCGATACCGCAGGACAGCCTCTATGCTGCCGCCGTATTTGTCTTTCAGGCGGTTCACCAGGTTCAGGCGCGCCTCTGTCTGCGCAAAGCTCTCCCCATCACAGGAGAGGGTGTCCTCGTAGGCGGACAGGTCATGTACCAGTCCGGAGATCAGATCCTCGATCTCCGCCAGCTCATCCACCAGTCCCTGTACGCCTTCATCATAGCTCGTGACGCTGTTCAGTTCCCGGAGGGATCGTCCCACCGCCTCCTGTACGCCGCCATCTGCGCCCTCCAGCGCTTCCCTGCTCTTCGCCACGGCCTCGCTCAGTTTCTGCCCGTTGACCATGCGGCGGTAATCCGTCTCCAGCTGCTCGTCCTCACCGGGTCTGAGTGCGGCCTCCTCGATCTCCGCCAGCTCATAGGACGCCAGATCCAGCGCCCTGGCCCGCTCCCTGTCATCCAGGGTCAGCGCCTCCAGTTCTTCCTGTAGCGACTGGATCCGCTGCCAGTGTGCCGCCTGCTCCTCTCTGCACTGGAGCACCTCTTTGCCGGCGAAATCATCCAGAATCCGGGCCTGTCTCGCCGGATGCAGCAGCTGCTGATTGTCATTCTGTCCGTGGATATCGATCAGATGCGACGCGAGCTCCCTCAACTGCGCCAGAGTGACGCCCTCCCCGCCGATGCGGCAGCCGGAGCGCTTCTCTCCGATCCGGCGCTGGATCAGGAGGGTGCCATCCTCCTCCAGAGGCAGCTCCATCTCCTCTGTGATGAAACGCCGTGTGCGTTCATCCTCCACCTGCACCGTCAGCTCCACCAGCGCATAATCCGCGCCGGTCCGTATCATCGCGGCATCCGCCCTGGCGCCGATGGCCAGCGAGATCCCGCCGATCACGACGGATTTGCCGGCACCGGTCTCTCCGGTCAGGATGTTGAGTCCCTCACCGAAGGTGACCTCCTGTTCCTCGATCAATGCCAGATTCCTGACATGGAGATTCAATAGCATCTTGTCACCATCCTATTCCAACAGTTTGCGGATACTGCTCATCACGGCGGACATCCTGGATTCGCTCCGGACAGCTGCCATGATCGTATCATCTCCGGCGATACAACCCACCACATCCTGGATGTGCAGCGCATCCAGGGCGGCCGCAACCGCCATCGCCATGCCGGAGACGGTGCGGATCACCAGTATATTCTGTGCACTGTCCATGGAAAGAAAGCCGGCCCGCAGCACCTCGGAGTATTTCTCGTCCAGATAGGGGCTCTCCCTGTCCGGCAGCACATAGCGCTGTCTGCCACCGCCTGCCGAGATCTTGTGCAGACCCAGCTTATTGATATCCCGGGAGACCGTGGCCTGTGTCACCTCATACCCGGACTCTTTCAGCAGCTCTGCCAGCTGCTCCTGTGTCTCAACCTCATGGTCTCGGATCAGCTCGACGATCCGGTCATGTCTGCTCTTGCTCACAATTGCCTCCGTCTACCTATAGTTTGCGGTGCAGCGTCTCCAGGAAGCTCTCCCTGTTCAGCCTCAGGATCCTGGTGGTCTGGGTGGAGGCACTCACATGGATCCGGTCTCCCGGCCGCATCAGATGGTGCGACATACCGTCGAAGGAGGCCTCCACCACCAGATCCGCGTTCCTCCGCTCCTGCGCCAGCTCCACGACGATCTCATCCTGCGGGGACAGCACGATGGTGCGGCTGCCCATGGTATGCGGGCAGATGGGTGTCAGCAGGATCACCCTGGCCTCGGGCTCGACAATGGGCCCGCCGGCGGACATATTGTAGCCGGTGGAACCGGTGGGGGTGGACAGCAGGATCCCGTCTCCCTCATAGCGGGTCAGGAACAGGCCGTTCACATAGATGTGAAACGGGATCACCCGCAGGGAAGAACAGCGCGCGATCACGATATCATTCAGCGCATGAAACTCGAACTCGTCCGCCTGCTGCTCAAACATCCCGCGCAGCATCATTCGCTCCCGTATCTCCACATCGTCCGCCAGAAGCCGGTCCAGGGCCTGCTCCAGATGCTCCAGTTCCACCTCTGTCAGATACCCCAGTGTCCCGATGTTGACCCCGATCAGCGGAATATCCCTGTCAAAAGTGCTGACCGCCGCCTGCAGCATGGTTCCGTCACCGCCCATGACGATGCAGCAATCGGCGTTCTCCGGTACCTCATACCGGTACTCCACCTGACCGTTCTCCGTCTCGGTC
>JAFSYF010000159.1 GCA_017443695.1 Butyrivibrio sp. | reverse complement strand
CTACATCAAAGCTATCTTTTCCGTCGCCCATCAGTGTCCAGGTGTCTGCACCATCCGCCATGGCGGTATTAAGCTTAAACGTCTTCGCTCCGCCGTCAACTCTAATATCGAGTGTGTATTTCGCCTTCGCCTTCTCGTCGGTATCCGCGTCGTACAGCGCAGCATCCAACTGGTGTACTGTGATCGATTTTTTCGCGCCCGTGAATGCCGCTGCATTCTCATACGTGATCACGGCATCCTTTTGGCCCGTCCCTTTTGTAACGGTGATTTCGTCAGTATCCCCATCGACATCATCCATACCGAACGTCATCCCATTATACTCCACCGCTTGGGCTATCACCTGTCCAGCCACTCCGTCGGCGGCGGTTGTCGCACCTGCGAAGTAGTGTGTACTATTGTTTGCGACACCTACCTCAATCTTCGCGTCACCCGCCTCCGTAGCTAATATATATGCCTCGTCTCCATCACCTATCTCAGCCAAGGCGGCACCAGTATCATCATACGCCCCAACTATGGCAGCTCTCGCGACACCGCCATTCATGACCAAGCCGCTGAAGCTGGAAACCACTAAGGCTCCTGCGCTCAGCAAGCTTACTAATTTTTTGCTGTTCATTGATTCCCTTTCCGGGGTCATCATGGATCCCGATCGGCTCTGCGCATCCCTCCGCATCGTGAACGGAACGCCGCGCCATACTTCGGATCCCCATGCCCCTAATCATCTCGCACAAGAACCTTCCCTATGATGGCAGGGATTGAGATAAATTGACAAAGCTTATCTCCCATTCGACTGCCATGATATAACGCACGATCACAGCGATGATGCCGGATGCAGCCTCCGCTGCGCCCGAACATCCCCTGTCTGTGCGGAATATCCTTGTCAAAGTGCCGGATGGGTTTCTGCTTCTGTTTTACAGATAAGAACAGAATGGGAATGGGTAATCGCCCACTGCAGAACCCGTTGCACCGGCAGAAGAAATAAGCTATACTTGAAGAGCCTAATCAACAAGTGGAGCCGTTGCTTCATCTGCGGTGCAGATATCTCCCAACGATGAGCAACGGTTCCCAACGAGAAACTGTTGTCTAGTTGAGTGGTATCTGATTCATACAATATCACTCAATAAGACAACTGTCAACTTTTTTTGCGATAATTAGGAGAAATCTGCGATGTATGAAGAATATGCCCGCTTACGGGATGCCTTAGGGGTAACCGATTACTATGTCGGAAAGACATTGAGTATTCCTTCTACATCTCTGTCCCAGTGGAAGCTGGGCAAGCGCAAGCTCAGCATGGAGAATCTCCGCAAGCTGGCGACTTTCTTCGGTGTGTCCCTGGAGCAGCTGATGGGTGAGGCACCCATGGAAGAGGCTGTCACCAGTGCCCACGCCATCGCGGACCGGCTGGCGAATGTCTCTGATGAGGCCGTACAGATCGCCCTGCTCTATGACCGGGCGGATGAACGATCAAAGGCCATCACGCGACTGGCCCTGGACTTCACCCCTGCCGCCTGCCTTTGAACCGTTTCTGAAATATGACACCTGCCCCGCCGCCGACAAGGCGCTTTTTTTTATGCCCAAAAAACGTCCTCTATATACCCAGCTGATCATGAAAAAGGCGGAGTATGATGGCTCCGTCATGCTTTCCATCGAATTCAAAGTCACTTCCGTGACCGCATGGGTTGCCGACATGAGGGAGAATCATCTTCATGCCCTTCTTAGCGGTTTTATCGTTGGTGATACCCCTGGCAGCAGGAGCGTAAAAAGCGAACCTGCAACTGTCTGGAAAACGGCATCAGGGATTGTAAATGCAACTGCATTTATCGTCAGCCTGATTGCAACGTCGGTTGGGATTCACACAGGAACCGTTATTACTTCGGTTACGACTTATAAGGGATCTTACGACAAATGCTCTTTAGTAGTATTAATCTAAAAATTACTAAATTTTCTCTTCTTATTTAGTTCCGTTTATCTATAATGACGGTAGTGGGCCGGAACTGGCGGCCTTAAGTTCACAGGAAATATAGGAGGAACGATATGAAGAAGAGAGCTCTGGCAACATTGATGAGTACCGTAATGGTCGTCTCACTGATCGCCGGCTGCGGTGACAGTACCAGCGGATCTGCAAGCAGCGCTACATCCACCTCGTCACAGACATCCAGCGGAAGTGATTTCTCCGGGGAAGATCCGAAACTGACCAAGCATATGAAGATCTCGACAATCTGGGCGGAGGACAATGACAACGGTGTTCTGATCAATAAGATCGCGCAGGACTATAAGGACAACGTCAATCCAAATTTCACCTGGGAATATGAATACATCCCTTCAGCGGATCTGACCACCAAGATCACGACCCTGGCCGGCGCTGATGACCTGCCGGATATGTTCGCCTACGAATCCGGCAAACCGATCGTCGAGCTGATCAACGCAGGTAAGATCGTGGATATCGGAGCCGAACTGAAACGGATCGGTTCCTCTGACTACGTGACTCCGTCTGCCACATCTCTCCTGCAGACACTGTCCGGTACCAATACCATCTATGATCTGCCATTGGGGCTCAACATCGAGGGCTTCTGGTACAATAAGGCCCTGTTCCAGCAGGCCGGGATCTCTGCGCCGCCGGCAACAATGGATGAATTC
Source organism: Butyrivibrio sp. (assembly GCA_017443695.1). GTDB lineage: Bacteria > Bacillota > Clostridia > Lachnospirales > Lachnospiraceae > Butyrivibrio. The sequence continues at coordinate 49,158 of JAFSYF010000159.1, read as the reverse complement.
GAGGAGGATCTGAAGAAGCTGCAGGATGCCGGGATCCAGCCGTTAGTGGCAGGCGGCGCCTCCGGCGAGACCTGGGGTTCCACCCGTGTTGTCAATGCAGTGACCGTCCGGACACTCGGCAATGACGCGATGAAGAAGGCCGCAGAGGGACAGGCAAAATACACCGATCAGGGCTATGTCGACGCGGCACAGAAGGTAGCGGACTGGGCAGCTGCCGGATACTTCGGCGAGGGCATCAACACCGTAACGATGAACGCGGCAGGGCAGATGCTGATGAACGGCCAGGCGGCCATCTTCTACAACGGCTCCTGGTTTGCGGGCAACCTGAACTCCGAGGACAACGCCGCAGGCCCGGATGGCATCGGATATTTCAATGTTCCTGTAGTGGATGCTTCCAAGTCGGGTGCCACGGACTATTCGATGAACTGCGGCAACATCCTCTGCCTGGACAAGACCAAATATGACGACGGCACAGCCTGGTTCCTGAAATATTTCGTGGAGCACATCGGCGACGTGGCCATGGAGACGGAGGGGACGGTCAAGGGCTACACTTACAAGACACAGGCCTCTGAAATGAGCGGCTACACCAAGCTTGTGCTGGATGAGATCGGCAAGGCCACCGGTGCCTTCACCTGGTATGAGGCCACTATGGGTGCCGAGGTCTCCAAGACCGCACAGGAGAACGTTCAGCTCCTTCTGACCGGAGATATGAACGGTCAGCAATACATGGAATCCATTCAGGAAGCCTTCGATATGGCGGATTGAGAATACTGTATAAGGAATGGGGTCAGCGGCGTATTGCTGCTGACCCTGTTTAAACGGAGGCAAACAGATCATGAGAAAAGTCCTGGGCAATAAACAGGCCATCGCCCTGTTCGTTCTGCCGGCATTCATCCTCTATACCATCGTCGTGATCGCGCCGATCGTGATCTCCTTCTATTACTCTTTTTTCTCCGGTACGCCGGGGCTTAAGTGGGAATTCGTCGGCATGAAGAACTTCCTTCGCCTGTTCGGGGACTCCCGTTTTCTGGATGCGCTGATTGTCAACCTGCGCTACATCGGTTTCGTCATGATTGGACAGGTCGGACTGGGATTATGCATGGCTTTGCTGTTCCGGTTCTGGCTCAAGCGCTTCAAGAACCTGATCCGGACGCTGATGTTCTTCCCTGTGGTATTACCTACCGTAGCTGTCGGACAGCTCTTCGCCAAGATCTATGAGATCCAGCCCAACTATGGCCTCTTAAACTCACTGTTAGCCAATATCGGCCTGCGGCATCTGGTTCATGCCTGGATCGGTGAGGTAGACACGGCGCTTGGTTCTCTGATCGTCATGGATATCTGGGCGGCCATCGGCTTCCATGCCGTCATCCTCTATGGCGCGATCCTCGATATATCCGATGATGTCATCGAGGCAGCAGCCATCGACGGCGCTGGCTCTTTCCAGCTCTTCCGCCACATCCTGGCGCCGCTCTTACGCCCCATGATCATCACCTGCCTGATCTTCTCCTTCTCCGGAACGGTCAAGATGTTCGAATCAGCCAAGGCGCTGACCGGCGGCGGTCCGGGCAACGCGACCAAGTCCCTGTCCATGTACATGTATGATGTCGCATTTAATTACAACAAGGTGGGCTATGGTTCCGTGATTGCGCTGTTCATCTTCCTCATGTGCATAGCAGGCTCCACGGTGATCGGTCTCTTTGACAGGAAGGAGGATCTGTAACAGATGAAGACAAGACCTCATAAGAAGATCAAGTTCCACGATATTCTGACCAAAGTCATCATCGCCCTGATCCTGATCGTTGATGTCTACCCCATCTTCTGGCTGCTGACCGCCTCAATCAAGAAGAACTCCGAATGGGTGGAATATCCTGCCTATGCGCTGCCCAGGGGCTTCTACTGGCAGAATTACGTGGAGGCCTGGACCAGAGGGCACATGGCGACCTTCTTTAAGAATTCCCTGATCGACACGCTGGTGAGCCTTGTCTTCATTGTCATTTTCTCGACGACAGTCGGTTTCGCCGTGGTCAAAATGGACTGGAAATGGAAGAGCGCGGTGGCAAAGTATTTCCAGATCGGAATCATGGTGCCGGTCGCCACGGCGCTCATCCCGTTGTACCAGATGTTTTTAAAGACCCATCTGACCAATACCTATACAAGCCTGATCATCTCCTATGTCGCCTTCGGTCTGTCGCTGTCGATCTTTTTGATCACCGGGTACCTCAGGACCATGCCCAACGATATCTTCGAAGCGGCGGTCATCGATGGATGCGGCATCTACAGTCTGATGTGGCATATCGTTGTTCCGATGATGAAGAATGCCATCGTCACGGTGCTGGTTCTGCAGTTTTTCTTCAAGTGGAATGACCTGCTCTTTTCCATGACCTTCATCAGCAACTCGGAGTTGAAGACGGTGCAGACAGGGCTGTTGTATTTCTCGGACGAGTTCGGCTCCAAGAACTGGGGCGCGATCTTTGCCTCTGTGTCCATGAGCATCCTGCCGATGCTGTTCCTGTATATCTTCCTGAACAAGGCCATCATCGAGGGGATGACATCGGGGGCTGTGAAGGGATAAACCGATGAGTGAGAAGATCTTCCATTATATCGACCGGAATATTGAGAAGGTTCTGAAGGAGCCGGTGGGTTTCATCCGGTATCCCTTTATCGATCCGGGCTCCGTCTATGATGGCAATGTCTGGGACTGGGATACCTACTGGTGTGTCTACGGCCTGCTGCCCCTGGCGGAGCGTCTGTCGATGAAGGATGCGCGGGAGAGGATCCTGCGCCATGCGCAGGGCAACGTACTGAATTTCCTGGACTGGCAGCTCGACGATGGCTATATCCCCATGATGATCGAGAACGGAAAATGGCCCGAGCCATATCTGAACATTCAGCACAAAAACGGCGTGTTGATGAATATGCACAAGCCGTTCCTCTGTCAGCAGATCCGTCTGATCTCGAACTACATGGGCGACTATGGCTGGATTCTGGACAAGCTGCCACAGCTGGACCGGTATTTCGGGCGCTACCGCGCGGACTACTATCACACGCGCAGCGGCCTCTATGTCTGGGCGGATGATATCATGATCGGGATGGACAACGATCCCGCCTCCTTTGGCAGACCACGGTTCTCTACAGCCAATATTTTCTTAAACTGCTTCATGGTTATGGAGCTTAACGCGGCAGAGGCGATCTATCGGGCAGCGGCCGGACAGGGCGCAGACAGATCACACTGGTCCCTGCGTGCGGATCAGATGAGTCAACAACGGGAGGCTCTGATCCGGGAGATCCGCGGACAGATGTATGACAGGCGGGATCGTTTCTATTATTCCGTGGATATTGATGTGGAGACGAGACGTTATGACTGGTTCCATCAGGGACTTGGCGTCTTCTGGAAGAGTCTGCCGATCCGGATCGCCACCTGGAGCGGATTCCTGCCACTGTTGGCCGGCATCGCCACACAGGAGGAGGCAGAGGCTCTGCGCCTGCATCTTAATGATGAAGCGGCCTTCGGCAGTGCCTACGGCGTTCCTACCCTGGGTAGAAACGAACCCATGTACAACACTGAGGCGACCAACAATCCCTCGAACTGGCTTGGCCCCATCTGGCTGGTGGCCAACTATTGCGTCTTCCGGGGGATGTTAGACTACGGCTTCACAGAGGAGGCACGCAGGATCTGTGACGGCAGTGTGCGTCTCTTGGAGCAGGATCTTACACAGAGCGGATGTCTGCATGAATACTATGATCCCGAAACAGGCGCACCGGTGATGAACGGCGGCTTCATCAACTGGAATATCCTGGTACTAAACATGGAAGCAGAGCTGGCAAAGGAGGCAATCAAATGAAGATCGGAATCGTCTATACCAGTACCACACCGGAACTGATCGCGGATGTCCGCAAACAGGTATGCACGCAGCTGGGAGATGGCGTGATATTCCATGAACAACAGGATCCATCCATTCTGGCAGAGGTCCGGGAAGCGGGCTACGTCACAGCGCCCCCTGCCGCCCGGCTGATCACGATGTACATGAACGCCGTGAGCGAAGGCTGTGACGCGATCCTGAATGTCTGTTCCTCCGTAGGCGAGGTGGCGGACTGCGCGCAATCCGCGGCTGCCTATCTCGGTGTCCCCATCATCCGCATCGATCAGGAGATGTGCCGGGAAGCTGCGAGACTCGGTGCGCGGATCGGCATCATAGCGACACTCCAGACGACGATGGAGCCAACCATCCGGACAGTCAAACGGGAGGCCCGCTCCATCGGCCGGTTTCCGGAGATTATTCCCTGTCTGGTAGAGGGGGCCTTCGGACTGGATCAGGAGGCGTTCAAGGAACGGATGAGCGCATCCGCGCAGACCATTGCGGACAGTGTGGATGTCATCGTCTTCGCCCAGGGCAGTATGGCCTATTGTGAGTCCTTTATCGCGGATCGGTATCATAAGATCGTTCTGTCCAGCCCGCGCTTCGGCGCAGCGGCACTGAAGCAGGCGCTGATATCAAAGGGGGTGATCAGGGATGCGTGAGGTTCTGCTGTCTGTCGCACCGGTGGCGCCGGTTCCCCATCCCATCATTCCGGATGAAATCGCAGCAGATGTCTGTGCCTGCCATGAGGCGGGGGCAGCTATGGTACACCTCCACGTCCGGGATGCGCAGGGTGCGTTGACTGCAGATCCACAGCTGCTGCGGGAGACACTGCGTCTGATCCGGTCACGCTGCGATATCATCATTGAGGTCTCAACCGGCGGCGTCTCCGATCTGACCATCAGAGAACGTTGTGTTCCCTGTGATATGGCGCTCGTTGAGGCCAACAGTCTGAATGTGGGTTCCGTGAATCTCGGGGAGGCGGTCTATTGCAATCCCATCGGTGATGTCCGCTACTGCGTGCAGGAGATTCTCCGTCATCATAAGTTTCCGGAGATCGAAGTCTTCGAGCTGGGTATGATCCACACTGTCCATGAGCTTGTGCAGGAATTTCCGTCATTTCCGAAGCCTCTTCTGTTCGCTCTGGTGTTCGGGCATCCGGGAGAGCTGCCGGCAACCAGGCCTGCGCTGCATCATATGCTGGACTATCTGCGGGAGACCTTCGGAGAGCAGGATGAGGCTCCAGAGCGGAAAGAGATTCTGTGGGGATACACGCAGGCACACCGCGAGGATTGGGAAATGATGCGATACGCCCTGTCGCTGGGAGCGGATTCGCTGCGCGTAGGATTCGAGGATTCCGATATCTCGGAGACATCCGTTCACGCACAGACCAACGAGCCGGTCGTAGCGCAGGCAGCGGCGCTTATCCGGGAGTCCGGCGCGGTTCCCATGACAAGTGCGCGGGTCAGGGAGCTCCTTGGGATCCCGGCACTGCGGGGACACGCGGATGCGTAGGCGTTCCTACGCGGAGACGGCTGCCTGCTGGGCCCGGATCCGCAAGGCGCATCAGGCGCAGATCAGGGCGGCAGAGGCAGAGCTGTCTGCGGCTGTTTGTGCCTATGATAAACCCTGGGTCGTTCTGGACGATGATCCTACAGGGATACAGACCGTCCATGATCTGCCTGTCTACACGGACAGCGCCCGTGACACCCTCTCCGGCGCATTTAGGCGCAGAGAGCGGCTATTCTACCTCCTGACGAATTCCCGGGCGATGTCCGCGGCAGAGACGGAGTCCCTGCACTGCGCCATTGCGGTGAACTGTCTGGAGGCCGCAGGTGCGACACAACAATTCCCGGAGATTCCTTTCGGCCTCATCAGCCGCGGAGATTCCACCCTGCGCGGGCATTACCCTCTGGAGACGGATACGCTGGCATCGAGTCTGTCGGAGAGAACCGGCATCGAGATGGACGGTCTCATCCTTGCACCCTTCTTTGAAGCCGGCGGGCGATTCACCATCGATGATGTCCACTACGTCCGCTTCGGGGATGACCTGATCCCGGCAGGTGAGACAGAGTACGCGCGGGATGAGACCTTTGGTTATACGCACTCGGATCTGCCGGGGTATATCCTGGAGAAGACAGGCGGCAGATGGCGGGCAGAGGAGATCCTCTCCGTCCCCCTGGATATGCTGTGCAGGGGAGATGTCGCCGCTGTTGAGGCACTGTTATGCCATGCCTGTCATGGACAGCCCGTCATTGTGAACGCGTTGTCTCAATCAGATCTGCGGGTATTCTGCGCAGGCCTGTACCGGGCTCTGGCAGCGGGCCATCGCTTCCTCTACCGCACGGCGGCGGATTTCGTCAAGGCCGTAGGTGACATCCCGGATCGCCCTCTTCTGACACGGGCGGAGCTCCTGACGGGTGCAAACGACGGCGGCGGACTGATCCTCGTAGGTTCGCATACGGACAGGACAACCGCTCAGCTGGAGGCACTGCGCGGGATGGATGGTCTCCTCTTCCTCCCCTTCACGGCAGGTCGTGTTCTGGAAGGGTCCGGCGCGCTGCATGAGGAGACGCTGCATGTCCGCAGACAGGTGGAGGAGGGACTGCAGAAAGGACAGACTCCGGTGGTATATACGGAACGCCAGGTGCTGCACATCTCCGGCGAATCCAAAGAAGCCGCCCTCTCGCGTTCTGTCGCCATCTCTGAAGCCCTGTGCGCGGTGGCGCAGGATCTTGAATGTCCGCCCGCCTGGATCATCGGTAAGGGTGGTATTACCTCCAGCGATCTCGGCGTACGCACACTGCAGGTACGCCGCGCCTGGGTGCTCGGACAGATCCTGCCTGGCATACCGGTATGGCAGACGGATGAGACCTCCCGTTATCCTGGGATCCCTTATATCATCTTCCCCGGCAATGTGGGGGAGCGGGACACCCTGCGCAGGATCGTCAGTCTATTAAAGGAGAAGAAAAATGCTGACTGATACCACAAGATCACCATACGCCGTGGCTGCACCCCTGCCCGGAGAGGGCACTACCTGGACGAAGGGATTCTGGCATGATGTGGAGGAGACGAATGCCAATGCAACCATTCCGGAGCTATTGCATATGTTCGAAGACCGGGATATCAGCCATATCGTGGAGAACTTCCGGATCTGCGCCGGCGAAGCGGAGGGTTCCCATGCGGGAACCGTCTTTGGTGACGGTGACTTCTACAAATGGCTGGAGGCAGCCATGTTTACAGCAGCGCATCGCCGCGATGATGCATTATGGCAGCAGATTGAAGGTTACATCGATCTGATCGGGCGAGCCCAACAGCCGGACGGGTATCTTTCCACGAAGCAGATCCTCGGTGAACGGGAGGGCAACGGTGTCCACCGGATGGGTGATATCAATGACTTTGAAGTCTACAACTTTGGCCACTTGTTCACAGTGGCAGCGCTGCATCTGCGCCTGACGGGACGGGACAGTTTGCTGAGAATCGCCTCCAGAACTGCGGATTATCTGGATCGGATGTATGAGGAGGCGCGGCAGAAGGATGAGGTGCAGACCTCCGTCTGTCCCTCCCATTATATGGGACTGGTGGAGCTCTACCGCGCCACCGGGGATCGGAAATATCTGACGCTGGCACATACTGCCATCGCGCTGAGGGATTCCGTCCACAACGGACTGGACGACAACCAGGACAGGCTGCCGTTAATGAAGCACCGCAGGATCATCGGCCACGCGGTTCGCGCCAACTACCTCTACGCAGGGCTGGCGGATCTGTACCTTGAGGAAGGGGACACGGGGGCCAGAGAGGTGCTGGACGCTGTATGGGCGGATCTGGTGAACACCAAGCTCTATGTTACCGGCGGATGCGGCGCCCTGTACAATGGTGCTTCCCCCTATGGCGATTTCTTCTCACATCAGCTCGTCCATCAGGCCTATGGCTATGCCTACCAGCTGCCCAATATCACTGCATACAACGAGACCTGCGCCGGAGTGGGGCTCGTGATGTGGGCTTATCGGATGTTCCAGATCAATCCTCTGGCCGAATACTTCGACATCATCGAACGGGCGATGCTGAATACGAATCTGGCTGCCGTGAGTCTGGACGGACTGAGATTTTTCTATGAGAATATGCTGGAGAGAACAAAGCACCTGGACTATGCGCTGGTATGGCCGCTGCATCGCACGGATTATATCACCAGCTACTGCTGCCCTCCCAACCTGGCCAGGCTCCTGGCGCAGGCCGGCGAATATGCCTATATGAGCTCCACGCCGCAGTCCGGATTGCCCTGGACGATCTACACCGGACTCTACGGCGACAGCCGTGTGCGGATCACCGCTCCCTGCGGCGGATCTTTCCTGCTCGTACAGGAGACCGACTATCCGTACAGCGGGCAGATTCTTCTGCACGCAGCGGAGGTCGAGGGCTTATCTCAGGATCTGCGGCTGGCCTTACGGATCCCCGGCTGGGCAGAGTCAGCACATGTTACCGTGATCCGCGGGACATCACAACACCGGGTGGAGATCACCTGTACCCCGCAGGGACACTATGAGATGATAGACATTCCGGCAGCGGAGCTGGCGGAATGCAGGATCGAGCTGCTGCTGGAGATGCCGGTGCGCCTGACCACTGCCCACCCTATGGTAGAGGAAGATCGCGGACGGGCCTGTGTCGAGCGTGGTCCTCTGGTATACTGTCTGGAGGCGGCGGATACCGATGGCGGCTCGCTGCAGGCGCTGCGCCTGCCGGTGGCGCATGATCTGACACCGGTATCTGTGGAGATCGCAGGCAGGCAGATGACGGCATTGAAGGGTACCTTGCTGCGGGATTCCTCTGTAGAGTCCCAACACACCCTCTACCGACATATCCTGCCGGAAGCGCTGGTACAGCAGCCGGTCACCCTCATTCCGTATTTTGCATGGAACAACCGGCAGCCGCTCCAGGATGAGGAGATGGTGGTTTTCTTCCCATTAAACTATTAAGTAAATTTAGTAAATGTTCACTGAATTCCCTCTTTTTCTTAAGTAGCCATTCTGCTATATTCGTTACAAAGGAAGGAGAGATCATCCATGATGGAAACAACTGAACTGAACAAGCTATCCTGGCAGCTGCGCCTGGACACTCTGGACATCATCATGGCCGGCGGCGGTGGCCACATCGGCGGCGACATGAGTGTCATGGAAATCCTGACAGAGCTGTATTTCCGCGAGATGCAGGTGTCGCCGGACAGAGCGGAGGATCCAAACCGGGACTATTTTATCCTGAGCAAGGGTCATTCCATGGAGGCTTACTACGCCGTGCTGTGTGCGCGGGGTTTTCTGTCCCTTGAGGATGTTCGGTCACGCTTCTCCCAGTTTGGTTCGCCCTACATCGGGCATCCCCATAACACCCTGCCGGGCATAGAGATGAATTCCGGCTCCCTGGGACATGGCCTGCCCGTAGCAGTGGGTCTGGCACTGGCTGCGCGGATGGATCAGAGACCCTCACGGGTCTACGTTGTCACCGGTGACGGAGAACTGGCAGAGGGTTCTAACTGGGAGGGCTTCATGTCCGGTGCCATGTACCACCTGGACAACCTCTGCTGTATCATTGACCGCAACAGGCTGCAGATCTCCGGTGGAACGGAGGATGTAATGGCACTGGATAACCTGAAGGACAAGCTCTCGGCCTTCGGCTGGCAGGTCGTGGATGCCATGGACGGCAACAGCATCGAAGAACTGCATGCCGCTTTCGAAACAGCAAGAAAAACCAAAGGCGCACCTACGGCCATCATCGCCCATACAGTCAAGGGCCGGGGCTCCTCCGTAATGGAGAACAAGGCTTCCTGGCATCATCATGTTCCTAACCCGGAGGAGCTGTCCCAGATTCGCCGGGATCTGCTTCAGCGAAAGGAGGCTTGCGCATCATGAACAATACCATTCCCAACAGGCAGGTGATCTGCGAGGTGCTCTCCGCGCATGCCGAGACAGACCGCGATATTGTTGTGCTGTGCAGCGATTCCCGGGGATCGGCATCCCTGGCGCCCTTCTTTAAGGATCATCCTGGGCAGGCTGTTGAGGTCGGTATCGCGGAACAGGATCTCGTCGGTATCGCGGCAGGTCTGGCGAAGGCCGGCAAGAAGGCCTACGCGGCATCTCCTGCCAGCTTCCTCACTACCCGCAGCTATGAGCAGTGCAAGGTGGATTGTGCCTACTCCGGCACGAACGTCAAGCTTATCGGCATCAGCGGCGGCATCTCCTACGGAGCGCTTGGCATGAGTCATCACAGCGCACAGGACATTGCGGCCATGAGCGCGATCCCGGGTATGCGCGTCTATCTGCCCTCCGACCGCCATCAAACGAAGCACCTCTTTGAGGCGCTCCTGCAGGATACGCAATGTGCCTATATCCGCACAGGACGCAATCCGGTGGAGGATGTTTACTCAGGGGCAGATTGCCCCTTTGAGATGGATCATGCGACACTGGTTCGGGACGGACGCGATGCGACCATTATAGCCTGCGGAGAAATGGTATCACCGGCAAAGGCCGCGGCTGAGATACTGACCGCAGAGGGGATTGATACACGCGTGCTCGATATGTACTGCGTCAAGCCCATCGACCGCGCTGCCGTCCTTGCCGCGGCTGAGGAAACCCACGCCATCGTCACGGTGGAGGAGCATGCGCCCTTCGGAGGCCTTGGCTCCATGGTGGCACAGATCGTCTCGGAAGCCTGCCCGAAACGGGTGCTGAACATCGCCCTTCCGGATGCACCGGTGATCACAGGCAACTCACAGCAGGTCTTTGATCATTACGGGATGAATGCGGCGGGGATCGCCGCCAGAGTGAGGGAAGCACTGGCATGAGTACGCGCAGCTATATTCTGGGGATTGACCAGAGCACACAGGGTACCAAGGCCATCCTCTTTGACGAAACGGGCATCCTCATCGCCCGCGCTGACAGACCGCACCGTCAGCTCATCGATGCGCGGGGCTATGTGGAGCATGACCCGGAGGAGATCTATCGGAATACGCTGTCCGTCGCCCGGGATGTGCTTGACAAAGCGGGGGTTGAACCGGGTGCCGTTTTGGGCATCGGCATCAGCAACCAGCGGGAAACCTCCCTGGCCTGGCGTCCTGATGGAATACCCCTCTGTAATGCTATTGTCTGGCAATGCGGCAGAGCCGCGCAGATCACGGAGACGCTTGCAGCAGAAGGTCAGGGTGAGTTCGTGCGCAGTCATTCCGGTATCCCCCTCTCCCCCTTTTTTCCTGCAGGTAAGCTCGCCTGGATCCTGCGGAATGTTCCGGAGGCACAGTCGCTGGCAGAGAACGGAACACTCCGCCTGGGAACTGTTGACGCATATCTGGTCTTCCGGCTGACCGGCGGACGGGTGTTTCGCACGGATTACTCCAACGCCTCCCGGACACAGCTCTTTGATATCCAGCGGCTGCAATGGGATGAGACGCTCTGCAGCCTTTTCGGCATCCCGGTCGCTGCCCTGCCCGAGGTGACGGATTCTGACGGCGACTACGGGGAGACGGATTTAGAGGGCCTGCTGCCTCACCCGGTACCGATCCGCGGTGTACTGGGGGACTCCCACGCCGCCCTCTTCGGACAGGGGTGTCTGCTGCCGGGCATGGGCAAGGCAACCTACGGGACAGGCTCCTCCGTCATGGTCAATGTGGGTCATGCGCCGGTTTTCAGCACCCATGGCGTGGTAACGAGTCTCGCCTGGTCCATGGGCGGGCAGGTGGATTATGTGCTGGAGGGCAACATCAACTACACCGGTGCCGTCATTACCTGGCTGAAGGAGGATCTGGGACTGATCGCAGATCCTGCGGAGACAGAAACGCTGGCAAAAGCAGCATCCCCCGAGGATCAAACCTATCTGGTACCGGCCTTCACCGGACTTGGCGCACCCTACTGGGACAACGAGGCCCGCGGCATGTTCGTCGGTCTCTCCCGGACCACGAAGCGGGCGGAGCTGGTACGGGCAGCCCTGGACTGCATCGTCTACCAGATCACGGACATCCTGCGGGCTATGAACGAAGACATGTCCGTCACCGGAACGCCGTCCATCCGGGAACTGCGGGCGGACGGAGGTCCCACGCGCAACAGCTACCTCATGCAGTTCCAGAGTGATATGGCCCGGATCCCCATCCTGGTTCCCCGGACGGAGGAGCTGTCTGCCATGGGTGCGGCCTATGCTGCAGGCCTCGCGGTGGGTCTCTATGACCGGCAGTTGCTTTTCCATCAAACGAAACAACAGACATACATGCCGGAGATGCCAGCGGAGGCGGCATCTCTGCGCTATACAGGCTGGCAGGCTGCAGTGGCCTGCTGCCTGTCACATGGGAGGAATGGCTCATGAGAATCGGTCATTTACGGGTCAATGATCAGAAGAATCCCCTCGGAATCGAGCTTTCTAAGCTCGTCTTTTCCTGGGAGGTCACAGAGGCTGCCGGGCTGCACCAGAAGCACAGCCGGTTGGAGATCGCCTGGGATCCGGAATTCTCGATGCTTGTTTACGACAGTGGCGAGCGGATTCTGCCATCCTTCGGTTTCACGCCTGAGCTGGAGGACAGGCTGGAGGACGGAGCGCCTTATTACTGGCGGGTTGCGGTGACAGATGACACCGGAGACCATGCCGTCAGTGCGCCTGCTTCCTTTGAGGGCGGGCGGCGCGGCTCCTTCCGGGGCAAATGGATCACCCCGGCCTTTACACACGAGATCCACCCTGTTCTGAAGAAAAGCTTCTCGCTGGCTTCTACGGAGCTGCAGTCCCGGAGTCGGCTCTATATCTGCGGTCTGGGTCTGTATGAGGCCTATCTGAACGGGGAGCGGGTCGGAGATCAGTTTCTGACACCCTATTTTACGGATTACCGGTATCGCATCCAGTACCAGACCTATGATGTTGCCCCTCTCCTGCGGGAGGGAGAGAACACCCTGGAGGTCTGGCTGGGCGAGGGCTGGTATAAAGGGCGTTTCGGATATATGGCCGGTGGACAGCTGCGGGAATACTATGGGGACTCCTTCCGGCTGATAGCGGATCTGGTGATCGGCGACCGGGTGATCGCCACAGATGAGGACTGGCAGTGCCTGCGCTCCCCGGTACTGAATTCCGGCATCTACGACGGAGAGACCTTTGATATCCGGCGGCTGGCGGCGATACGGACACCCTCCCTGCGGGAGATCACTCCTGTACGGCTCGCCGAAGCGCCCGCCGCGCCCCTCGTCCCCATGGTCGGTCTGCCGGTGGTCCGCAGAGAGCGGTTTGCTGTAGCCGAGGTGATCACCACACCCCGGGGAGAAACGGTACTGGATTTCGGGCAGGAGCTTACGGGCTGGGTGGAGTTTACGCTCACGGAGCAGGACAGACGGGATCAGCATATCCTCCTCCAGTACGGCGAGGTGCTGCAGGACGGCTGTTTCTACAACGACAATCTGCGCACCGCTCAGGCACAGTTCCAGGTCATCACCGACGGAAGCCGGCATGAGGCGGTGCGTCCGCATTTCACCTTCTTCGGCTTCCGTTATGTGCGGGTTACCGGAATGACCGTAACTGCGGACAACGCGGGAGATTTCACTGCCGTGGCGCTCTACTCCGATCTGGAGGAAATCGGGGAGATCACCACAGCCAACGACAAGATCAACCGCCTGATCCTCAATACCAAATGGGGACAGAAGGGCAACTTCCTCGATATTCCGACGGATTGCCCCCAGCGGGATGAGCGCTGTGGCTGGACAGGTGATGCCGAGATCTTCGCCGGGGCCGCTTCCTATCATATGCGGACGGGGGCCTTCTTCCGCAAGTACCTCCGCGACATGGCCGATGAGCAGCGGGAGAAGGATGGCGCCGTGCCCTATGTGGTTCCGGATGTCCTGACCGTGGGCCGTGAGAAGCTCGCCGAGCCGCCCTACGATATGTCCGGGGAGGACTGGGGAGAGGCCGGCGCCAGCGTCTGGGGAGATGCCGCAACGATCATTCCCTGGCAGCTCTACCTCCACACGGGGAGTCTGTCGCGGCTCTCCGAGCAATATGACAACATGAAGCAGTGGACTGACTTCATCGTCCGGATGGAAGAGACCCATTGCGGCGGTTCAAGGCTTTGGAGCTGCGGCTTCCACTTCGGAGACTGGCTTTCTCTGGACGCAGAGGAGAGCGACAGTGACATGGATAATCGAGAGGGTGGTACGGATAAAACCTTCATCGCTTCTGTTTTCTACATGTACGCAGCCAGGCTCACGTCACAGGCAGCCGCACTCATCGGCAAACAGGAGGATGCCGTCTCCTATGGGCAGCGGGCAGATGAGGTGCGCTCGGCCATTCGGGCGAAATATCTCGATCCTGTCTGTACCGGCGGTCTCACGATCCAGACACAGACGGCCTACGCGACGGCGATCTATCTGGGAGTCTTCGAGGAAGCGGAGCTGCCTGCAGCCGGAGAGGCGCTGGTGCAGCTCGTTCATGACAGACACGACCATCTGTCCACCGGCTTCGTCGGAACCGCCTATCTGTGTGACGCACTGACAAAGACCGGCCATGCGGATGTGGCCTATACCCTGCTGTTCAACGAGGACTATCCGAGCTGGCTCTACGAAGTCAACCTCGGTGCCACCACCATCTGGGAACGGTGGAATTCCCTCCTGCCGGACGGGCACATCAGTGGAACCGGGATGAACAGTCTGAACCACTATGCTTACGGCGTGATCGTCGAATGGATCTATTCGGCCGTCTGCGGCCTGGTGCTGGATCCGACACACCCTGCCGGACAACGTGTGATCCTGCGGCCCCACCCGGACGCCCGGCTGTGCTCGGCGGAGGCTTCTGTCCGTTTCGCTGTCGGGTCCTACCGCGCCGGCTGGCAGTTGGATGGGGAGCGGATCACCTACACCTTTACGGTACCCTTTGACGGATGTGTTCTGTTCCGGCCGGATCAGGCGCTCTCCGATCTTACGCTGAACGGACAGTCTGTTACTGCCGAGGCGATTACCGGGCCCTTCCATGCAGGAACCTACACGATAGAAGGATTGAGATAATAGAATCAGGACAAAGCCGACAGGACAAGAAAGGAGATCATCATGGAAGCGAAGATCAGAATCGGACTGGCACCCACCAGACGCAGCATCTTCAGTGCACCCGACGCCGTCAAATACGCGGATCTGACGAGAAGGAAGCTGGATGAACTGGGTGTCGAATATGTGGATATCAAGGACATCAACCCGGAGGGGCTGTTGTATGATGATGCGGACCGCGCAAAAATTGCGGAGAAGTTCAAACGGGAGAAGGTAGATGGTCTCTTCCTGCCCCATGGCAACTTCGGCACGGAATACGAATGCGCCAGACTGGCAAAGGAGCTGAATGTCCCGGTGCTGCTGTGGGGGCCCAGGGATGAGCGTCCGGAGCCGGACGGCATGCGGCTCAGAGACTCCCAGTGTGGTCTGTTCGCCACAGGCAAGGTGCTGCGACGTTTCGGCATTCCTTTTACCTACCTGACGAACTGCCGGCTGGAGGATCCTGAGTTCTCCCGCGGAGTTCTGGATTTCCTGGCGGTGTGTAACACCGTCCGCGCCTTCCGCCACATCCGCATCCTCCAGATCGGCCCCAGACCCTTTGATTTCTGGAGTACCATGTGCAATGAGGGAGAACTCCTGGAACGCTTCAACATCCAACTGGCACCGATCCCGCTGCCGGAGCTGAAGACAGAGATCGACCGCGTCCAGAGGGAAGAAAAAACCGCAGTGGACGAGGTCGTAGCTTACTGCCATGAACATATGACCTGTGATATTCCGGATCCTCTGCTGCGTAATGTGGCAGGATTAAAGCTCGCCATGCGGAGTCTCGCAACGCAGTATGGCGCGAACGCCATTGCGATTCAATGCTGGAACGCGTTGCAGGGGGAAATCGGCATCATGCCCTGCGCAGCCAATGCGCTGCTGAATGAGGAAGGTCTGCCCGTGGTCTGCGAGACAGATATCCACGGCGCCATCACACAGATCCTGATCGAAGCAGCCGGAATGAACCGGGATCGCGGTCTCTTCGCTGACTGGACCGTGCGGCATCCGGATAACGAGAACGGAGAACTCTTACAGCACTGCGGGCCCTGGCCCATCTCCGTGGCGCAGGAGAAGCCCACGATCTGCGTGCCGGTCGCCTTCACCCACAACGGTGCCATCTCCGCAGAGGCCAGGCATGAGCGGCTGACCATTGCCAGATTCGATGGGGACGGCGGACAGTACTCCCTGTTACTGGGTCATGCCAGAGGGATTGACGGACCCTACACCAAGGGTACCTATCTGTGGATCGAGGTGAATAACTTAAAGCGCCTGGAAGCCAAGGTTGTGGAGGGGCCCTATATCCACCACTGCGTTGGTTTGTTCCAGGATGTGGTGCCGATTCTTTATGAGGCCTGCAAATACATCGGCGTAACACCGGATCTGTATGATCCCATCGAGGATCAGGTCAGAGCATACCTGCGCGGAGAAGATGTCACCTTCGACGAGGTGTGAAATGACTTCCAAGGAGTTGGCCAAACAGCTTGGTCTGTCAGAGGCAGCGGTTTCCCTGGCGCTGAATAACCGTCCCGGTGTCAGTACCAAGACGCGCAATCGTGTCAAGGAAGCCGCCACTGCCGCAGGGATGGATTTCTCCAGCAGAGCAGGCGTCAGCGAACAGATGGGCTCCATCTGTCTGATCTTCTACCGCAGGACTGGTGCGGTACTGGCTGATACCTCCTTTTTCTCCGAACTGACAGAAGGAGTGGAGCAGAAATGCCGTGAGGTGGGCTTCCGTGTCAGCATCCAGAACATCTATTCCATCACGGATCTGGAGCGGACGCTGCAGGAGCTCTCGCATGTCGGCACGGATGGCGCGGTGCTGTTCGGAACAGAGATGCGGGAGGAGGATTTTGCAGTGCTCTCCTTTACGGATCTGCCGATAGTTCTCCTGGACAATCATTTTCTGTCCACCAAGATCGATTCCATACAGATCAACAATATCGATGGCGCGTACTCCGCGGCGAATTATCTGATCAAGCGCCGCAGGACGCAGCCGGGATACCTCTCCAGCTCCTATCCGATCCGCAACTTCAGCGAACGCAGACAGGGCTTTAATCAGGCGCTGATTCACAACGGCATGTCCCCCTCCGCGACCATCGTGCACACGCTGGCTCCCTCCATTGACGGCGCCTACAGTGACATGATGGAGATACTGGAGCGCAAGGATCCGCTGGCACAGAGCTATTTTGCCGATAACGATCTGATCGCCATCGGCGCATTACGCGCCTTTAAGGCACATGGCTTCCGCATTCCTGAGGATATCGCCCTGATCGGCTTCGATGACATTCCCATGTGTGACTATACAGAACCCGGACTGACCACCATCCATGTCCCCAAACGCTATATGGGCATGGTGGCGGTGGAACGCCTCGTCAGCCTGATCGAGAAGAAGGCCTATTACCCCGTCAACATCTCCATCTCCCCGCATCTGGTGACGCGGGCAACCGTTTGAAAGAAAGGATTTATCATCATGCGGTACGACGAATACGCTTTTGATGTCCCAAAAGAGAAGCACATCCGCGTTATTGTGGACACGGATGCCAAGAACGAGGCCGACGATCAGTTTGCCATCGTTCAGGCGCTGCTCTCCCCGCGTTTTGAGAATGTGGGGTACATTGCGGCACATTTCGGAGACCGGGTGCCGGACAGTATGACACGCAGCTATGAGGAGCTGCGACGTATCTTCTCCCTGATGCAGTTTCCGGCGGAGGATCTGGTGCTGCATGGCGCGCCCCATGCGCTTCCCGACGGACAGACCCCCGTGGAGAGTGAGGGCGCACAGCGTATCATCGAAGAGGCCATGAAGGAGGATGACCGGCCGCTCTATGTCCTCTTCCTGGGGCCTCTGACGGATATGGCCAGTGCCCTGCTCATGGAGCCCCGGATCGCAGACCGCTGCACAGCCATCTGGATCGGCGGCGGCCCTTATCCGACCGGCGGCCCGGAATTCAATCTCGGCAATGACATCACTGCCGCCAACGTGGTGTTCGGCAGCCGCCTGCCTGTCTGGCAGGTTCCGAAGAATGTCTATGAGATGATGGCGGTCTCCCTGTCTGAGCTGGAACTGAATGTCTACCCTCACGGAGCCATCGGTCGCTACCTGCTGGAGCAGCTGGATGCCCATGCCCACGAGGAGGGTCCCAGGAAGAGCAGCTTCCGGAATGGTGAGACCTGGATTCTGGGCGACAACCCGGCAGTGGGACTCCTGCTGTATGAACACCGATTTTGTTTCGACTGGATACAGGCGCCGCTCATCACCCGGGATATGACCTATTCCGTCAACAGCCTGAACCGCCCGATCAGGGTCTACAGGGAGGTGGACAGCCATCTGATCCTGAATGACCTGTATGCCAAGCTGGCCCTGTTCATCCGCAAGCATCCGGAGCTGTAAATATGCGTCTGCACGAGATACACCACATGATTCTGCTGCAGGAATCCACTCCCAACCTCAGGATCTCCCTGGGGTTTGAATTGTTGTCCCGGGTGCTTTCCGACCAACAGATCACGGTATCATTGGAGACAATCCCTAAATGGGATAGCGGTCTATGCCTCACCCGGTCTGTTTGTCCGGTATCATCCGAAACGTATGCGGTCTATGCCGGCATCCGGGGAGAAAGCAGATTGCTGGAAGCATGGGAAACACAGGGTCTTCTCCTGTATCACAGTCATGTCCCGGAAGGGGAAGGCTATTATCTGACCTCCCTGCCCGGGCAACGAATCGTGGTCGTGACCGGCGGCTCTGCTACCGGCACACTCTATGGCCTGTTGCGACTAACGGAGCTGATCCGACAGAACGAAGCCGACCGCCTGGAGGATCTCGCGGAGGAGGATGCTCCGGTTTTCACCCTCCGAGGCCCGGCCATCGGACTGCAGCTGACCCATATTGAGCCGCCCAGACTCACCTATGAATATCCCATCACACCGGAACGGTTTCCCTGGTTCTACGATCGGTCTCTGTGGCTGGATTTTCTGGATCTGCTGCTCTGGAACCGCTGCAACGTGCTCTACCTCTGGACCGGACAGCCCTTTTCTTCTCTGGTGGATCTGCCGGACTACCCGGAAGCGCTGGAAGTCACTGCGGAGGAGTATGAACACAACCGTGAGATCTTCCGGTGGTTAACCATGGAATGTGACCGGCGCGGCATCTGGCTGGTACTGAAATTCTACAGCATCCATATCCCGCTGCCGTTGGCACAGAGCCGCGGAGTGGAGCTGTTGCAGAGTCAGATCACACCTCTGAACACGGACTATACCAGAAAGGCCATTATCGCATTCATCCGCAGCTTTCCACATATCGGTCTGATGGTATGCCTCGGAGAGGCCCTGCGGGGAACACAGAATAAAACAGACTGGTTCCTGAATGTCATTCTTCCGGCAGTGAAGGAAGGCGCAAAGCAGGCCGAACTCCCCGAGGAACCACCACTCATCCTGAGGGGACACGACTGCGATCCCAATGCCATTATGGATATCGCCATCCACCGCTACCGCCACCTCTTCACCATGTGGAAGTACAATGGAGAAAGCCTGACCACCTGGCTTCCCGCCGGTAAATGGCAGCAGACACACGAGCAGATGGCGGCACATGGCCAGACGCACATCATGAATGTCCATGTTCTGGCAAACCTTGAGCCCTTCCGTTATGCCGCGCCGCGGTTTATCCAACGCTGCGTACAGGCCGGACATCGCCGCCTGGGGGCAGGCGGTCTGCACCTCTATCCTCTGTTCTTCTGGGATTGGCCCTGGGCACCGGATCGGCGTCTTCCGCGCCTGCTGCAGCCGGATCGGGATATATTCTGGTATCGGATGTGGTTCCGCTACGCCTGGCAGCCCGATCGGGATCCTGAGACAGAAGAACTATACTGGACGAAGGAGCTTGCAGACTACTATGGCTGCGGCAGGGATCGCTCACATCTCATACTGAGCGCGTTGAATGCCGCCGGAGAATGCGCGCCCCGTATCCTGCGGCGCATCGGTATCACGGAGGGCAACCGGCAGACTCTGAGCCTCGGGATGACCATGAGTCAGCTCACAAATGTCCGCCGTTACCGGCCCAATGAGGAGTTGTGGCACTCTGCCTCTACTCCGGGGGAGACGCCGGAGGAATACGTTCAGAGAGAGCTTGCCGGCAAAGAACACTTCGGGGAAACACCGGTGCAGATGGCAGAGGAGGTTGCATTCTTTGCGGAGAGGGCATGGAGCGCCGTCTGTCAGGCGGCCTTTGCACCGACAACGGATTCGTCTTATGAACCGCCGGACGAAGCCCTGTGCTGTCAGACGCCTCCCGCTGTCACAGCAATTGTCGCTGATATCCGTACGCATCGGGAGGAACTGATCCATATGGTGACAGACATCCTGGCGATCCTTGAGATGAGCCGGTTCTATGCTGCCAAACTCTCAGCTGCCTTATCCATCTTGACTTACCGTTTCTCCATGGATGAGCACCTGCGGGGGGATCTGTCTCTGCTGGAGGCGGCCTGTGTACCCTGGGAGGAGAGTCTTTCGGCCTACAGACGTCTCACATCCCTGACAGAGCGGACCTATCTCTATGCCAACAGCATGCAGACCAGGCAGAGAAAGATTCCCTTTCCGGATGGAGATGCCTATGGCCACTGGACTGCCTGCCTTCCACTGTATGAACAGGAATACAGTTGTTTTCTCACACATCTTCAGGCGCTCCGGGAGGGTCAGGTTCCTTTTTTCCCCGGCAATCGCGCTGATGATATGGCAGCATTTCCTCCGCTGCCGCGGGCAGCCTTTACCCTCCTGAGCGAGAACTGCGAGACCTTCCCCCTCCGGCGGGGCGAAGCATTGTTCACCGATATGCCCTCTGCCATAGCAACCCTGGCCCCGGAGCTATCGGCCCTCACCGGTGTTCGATTCCGTCTCGGAGAGGCTATCGAGCAGGGCGTCACCATCCGGCTGAACCTGCCGGAGGATGCCCAACTCCTTGTAGGTTACATGGATGCCCGCGGTGTTGAATGGCTGCAGGTGCCCGATCTGGAGACCAACACACACGCAGATGACCGCGGCGGTCTGGCGGTGGCGCTCTCTCATGCCGCACAAGCACAAGGCTGTCCGGATGTGAATGTTCATGTTTTTCAATACGAGAAGGGAACACATGATATCTATCTCGGTACAGGCGGTTTTGTTCTCTTAGGTGCCGTCCCCGCCGGTATCCCGATCCATGCCAGGGATGCCGGCCTCTCCGGCGAGACACCTGACAGGCTCGACTGGATGTACGAGCCCTGATCCCTGCAACACCTCTCCCCGCCGGTAGCTCAACGGGGAGAGGCCAAACCGCCGTTTGAAGGATCGGTTAAAATAGGTCTGGCTGGAGAATCCGGTTCGTTCCACGATATCCCGAACTCTGGCATCCGTCTCTCTCAGGAGCCTGGCAGCCTGTGTCAGTCTGGCCTCTGCCAGCGCATCGTTAAAATACATTCCTGTCTGCTGACGAAAAATCGTCCCCAGGTAGGAAGGAGATACCTTATAGCGCGCTGCCAATGTCTTTAACGAGATATCCCTGTTATCACCTTTCTCAATAGCCGACAGGACACTCTCCACTATAGGAGAAAGGGGTCGCCTGTCCTCCGCAGGATGCTGTCCCCGTGTCCGCACCTGCCACAACCGCTCCGCCGCCTGATAGCTGTCAGGGACCTCTCCGCTCGTCCCTACGGTCGTTCCGATATCTGCCGTTACAGACAAACCATTCATGGTGGCGTTCCCTGTCAGTTGTTCAACCAACTCAGACACCGGATGGCTATGAGATGGAAGCGGGGAGAAAACACCGATCAGACACTGCGGCGTTTCAAAGCAGAAACACGCCGTATAATGACCTGGCAGCTGCTGCAGCAGCGTGTCGAAGAATAAAGACATCTCCCGGTTGGAAGCATCTCCGCTCCAGAACCGTACTACTGTAAAACTCTCAACTGTCAGGTTGATCCCCAACAGAGATGCTTTCTCCTCTATTTCCGACAGCGACAGATACCCCTTCACCCACTGAGCAGTAAAAGCACTGCGAAAGGTCAGCATAGACCTGCCGTACATACTCTGCAGCGTCTCACGCTCCTCCAGCTGACGAAGAATCTGACTGACGGTATCTGAGAGGGTTTCCGCATCCAACGGCTTGAGCAGATAATTCTCTGCACCGTATCTCAACGCAGTACGGACATATTCAAAATGATCATACGCGCTTAGAATGATGGCGTAAACGGAGGATCTGACCTCCTTCAGCCTGCGGATCAGCTCCAGCCCGTTGATCTCCGGCATGGATACATCTGTAATCACGATATCCACCGGCGTACAGAAGCATGCTGCCAGAGCCTCCTGAGGATCTGTTGTCGCACAGGCTATCTCTATCTGGAAACCCTCCCAGTCCAATGCATTTATGATACCATCTACGATATCCGGTTCATCATCCACGATCACGAGCTGATACATGTCTCTTCTCCTCTGATGAAGAAGGCTTCACCCCGTCTGTGCGAGTAGGAGCGTCCGTCGGACAGATGCAGGGTTCCCGTGTGATCTGCCAGGATATGGGCTT
Source organism: Butyrivibrio sp. (assembly GCA_017443695.1). Classification (GTDB taxonomy): domain Bacteria; phylum Bacillota; class Clostridia; order Lachnospirales; family Lachnospiraceae; genus Butyrivibrio. The sequence goes on along the minus strand of JAFSYF010000159.1, from coordinate 26,731 downwards.
CCCAGCGCAGTTGAGAGGCTGATGTCCCATCCGGACCACCGTTTCCTGTCTCCCAGCGGATATCCACGGTGTAGCCTCCTCTGGCACGCAGCCCCGTGACCTCTCCGGTGCGCCAATCAGGTGGAAGTGCGGGCAGGATGCGCAGTATGCCGCCATGGCTCTGGAGCAAAGCCTCCGCAATGCCGGCCGTCACACCGGTATTACCGTCCAGCTCATAGACCCTGCCATAGATGGTTTCAGTCCCCCGGGTCGGCGGATGGAAGATCAGTCCATTGTCTGTCATCATCTTATCTGTCAACGCGCGAAGATGCCGCGCGACCTGCTCCGGGTGCCGCAGTCTGTCTGCGTAGAATAACAGCATGTTCCTGGCCCAACCGGTGTCCTCCCAGTCCTCCTCCGGTGTCAACTTCGCCTCCACCGTGCGCGCGACTGCCTCCGCCAGTGCGGGTGTTCCATCCGGCGTGATCTGATCAAAGGGATAGAGACCCAGCAGATGACTCGTGTGCCGGTGCTGCGGATCTGCAATGGGATAGTCATGTGAGAACTCTGCCAGTGTGCCGTCCGGAGCGATCCGGTAGGGCAGAAGCCGCGGCAGCAGTTCCTGAACTCTGGATAAGAGGGATCTGTCCGGTTCCCCCGGCGTATCCGACAACGAACCGCTGGCAGAGACATAGATCCGAAAGAGCTCCCGGATCATCAGGATCTCATAGGTTGGACTGTCGCTGATATAGCGCTTCTCCCCATCAGACAAAAGGAACGCGTTCTCCGGAGAGACCGAAGGGCCGCTGTGTACCTGACCGTCCATCTCATAGACATATTCCGCAAAGAAACGGACTGCTTCCTCAATCATCGGGAAAGCCGTCTCCTGCAGGAAGCGCTGATCTCCCGTAAACAGATAATGCTCCCAGACCAATGTCAGCAGCCATACACCGCAGGTCGGGCAGGGCGCCAGCGCCCGTCCCCAGAAGGGCGCTGCATAGCCAAAGGCATTGGAAACGAGTTCAGCTACCCACCCCGACAGACCATAGGCATCTCTCGCGGTGACCCGGCCCTGCGGAATGAGCTGCTCCCTCATCCATCGCCACAGGGGCGGCAGTGTCTCCGGCAGATTGCAGGTCTCTGACAGACTATAATTCATCTGTGTATTCACATCCAGATGCAGATCGCAGGTCCAGCCGAGGCGGCAGGCCACATTATCGTTCCACACACCCTGGAGATGCGCCGGTAGAGGGGAGCCGGGCTGTGAGGCACTGTACAGGAGATAACGCCCATAGTGGAACAGGAAGGCGGCTGTGACATCCTCCGGCAGATGCAGGGTAGTCCGTGTCATCACTGTGCGGAAGGTTTCCGCATGCTCCTGCTGTAACGTGATATAGGGCTTGTTTTTCTGGTTCTCCTCACACAGCGCCATCCCGCCTGCCGTCTCCAGCGACACCCCCATCCGCAGAAGGATGGTGACAAATCGCGCGCCAGTGACAAACAGCCTTCCCTGCTCCGTCCGGACATAGCCATCGGTTTCCGTAATCATCAACCGGCCTGTGAGACGGGCGCCGCAGGGGGATTCGCAATGGAGGGTTTCCCTGGCATCCGTGACAAAGCTGAGGGCATCTGCCGCATCCTCAGTGACTTCACCGCCCATCCAGCTGATCTCCAGATCGACGGAATCTGTATCCGAAGAAACCGCCTCTGCCCGCAGGACAAAAGCCCTGGCGGCTGTGCTGACAAAGCAACGCTCCCGGAGTCTCCAGCCGGATGTCTCAGGCATCACATCCAACAACCGCTCCGAGATGCCCTCCCTAAGATCCAGGCGGCGGCTGGTCAGTCTGCAGGGTGTACTGCCTGAGGGGCTCCTCCTGTGATAGGACAGGGACAATGTCCCCACCGGGAGATTGGTGCCGTAATCCTCCTTGCGCCCGATAAAACCTGCCGCTTCCTCATATACGGCTTCCAGGTCTCCCCGGATGGCAGCCGATCGCATCCGTCGGAAGGCCTCCGCAGCGCCTGGTTGAATTGGGTGTGCCGGTCGTCGGCCGCTGTAGAAAGCATTGTGACTGAAACGGATCTCATTCACCGGTGCTCCGCCCATGACAAAGGCGCCGATCTCACCGTTGCCCAAAGGATAACCGCCGCCGAAGTCTACGGCGGCGGTGGTGTCTTCTAACGTAAATGCATCCCTGATCATCGTTCTACCTGCTTTATCCGCTCAGCCCTTGACGGAACCGGCCGTTACACCATCCATCAGATACCGGTTAAAGATAAGAAAGATGGTGAACACGGGCACCAGCGAAAGGGTGGACATGGCAAACATGGGTCCGTAGTCCGTCGTCGAGGTCGCGTCAGCGAACAGCTTGATGGCGTAGGACACGGTATAGGTCTTCGGCCGGTTCAGGTACAGTAACGGCCCCATGAAATCATCCCAGACCCAGTAGAACTGTATCACGATCATCGTGATCACGGAGGGACCCAGCAACGGCAGAATGATTCTGGAGAAGATGCTGTATCTGCTGCACCCGTCGATCATCGCAGCTTCATCCAGTTCCCGAGGCAATCCTTTGATGAATTGCATCGTCATGTAGATGAAGAAAGGCACGCCAAAGAATTTGGTCAGCGTCAGAGGAACGATGGTGCCAACCAGTCCCATCTTCCTGAAGATCAGGTACTGCGGAATCATGATGACCTGACCGGGCAGCAGCATCGTCAGGATCATAATGTTGAACCACAGCTGCCTGCCCTTAAAGGGTACACGCGCCAGCGCGTAGGCCACCAGCGTTCCGCTGACGACGGTTCCGGCGGTCGCGATCAGAGAGATGATGATGGAGTTCTTGAAGAATACGGAGAAGGAGGTTCCGCCGAAACCCGCCCAGCCCTTGGGGAAATTCTCCCAACGCCAGACTGTCGGCAGGAGACGCTCCGTGTGCTGCAGGATCTCTACATTATTCTTGAAGGAACCGAATACCATCCACAGCACCGGGTAGATCATGAGAAAACCCAGTCCGATAATGAATGCGTGGTAGATGATGTCAGAAATCAGCCTCTTTGTCTTCATGTTGTTTATAGCCTCCTATTGCTCTGATTCATAGAAGACCCAGTTATTTGAGGTCTTAAAGATGATCAGCGTTACCAGCGCGATGATGAGTAACAGCACCCAGGAGATGGCGCAGGCGTATCCCATCCGATGGTATTGGAACGCGTTGTTATAGATGAACAAAGAGACATAATTCGTCGCCTCATTCGGTCCGCCCTTGGTAATGACGAAGGCACTGGTGAAGGTCATGAAACCGGAGATCAGCTGCATCACCAGATTGAATAGAATGATAGGAGACAGGATCGGCAGCGTGATGGAGAAGAACCGTTTCACTGCGCTGGCCCCATCAATCATGGCTGCCTCATAATAATCCGTCGAAATCTGCTTCAGACCCGCTGCAAAGATCAGCATGGAGGAGCCAAACTGCCAGGCATTGCCGATAACCAGCGGAAGGAAGGCGAAATGCGCATTGCCAAAGAAGCTGAACCTCTCAACGCCCATTGACTGAATCAGTTTGACAATCGGTCCCTCCGAGGAAAACAGCTGCTTCCAGACCAGCGCCACCGCTACGGAGCCGCCGATCAGCGAGGGGATATAGTAGACCGCCCGGTAGAAGCCCTGGAGCTTCTTGGCATGTGTCAGGAGCATGGCGATCAGCAGTGCGAAGACCAGCTTCAACGGCACACCGATGATGACATACTGGACAGTGACCAGCATGGAATTCAGGAAATGACTGTCCTGAACCAACGCAATATAGTTCTTCAGTCCCGCCCAGACTGGTGCCGCCGTGATCTTGTAATCGGTCAGCGAGTAATAGAAAGACATGATCATCGGAACCAGGGTGAATGCAAAGAAACCGATGATAAACGGTGCCGCGAAGATATACCCTACGGTGTTGTCGTTATTGATGAACCTTGAGAAACGGCTTCTTTGCTCGCTTCTGTCCTCATTCTGCATGTCCTTATTCTCCTTTGTGCGGGTGGTGTACGTATCTGCCGCTGCCCGGATCTGATCCGGACAGTGACAGATCATGCACGCATCACTTATCCCTCGTAATTCGCGAATACTTGCTTGGCTTCCTCATAAAAGGCTGCCGCAGCATCTGCCGCCGTGGAGAAATCTCCCGCGTAATACCGCTCGAAATAGGTCTGGATCGTTGCCTTGACCTCGGCCTGTGCAGCAGGCTCCGCATTGGTTGTATTCTTGGTATCCGGAATGCTGCCCACCTTATTCACAAACTCATACATCTGTGCGGTGATCTCATCAGACTTCGCTGCCAGCGCGGACAGCACCTTGGCATTGGCCGGAACACCACGCTCGCCGTTCAGGATCTCGTTGGCAGAGATGTTGTTCACAAGATAGTCGATCAGCATGGCCGCAGCTTCTTTGTTCTTGCTGCTCTTCGCCATGGAAACCATCTGGGAGGAACGTACCAGCATTCCGGACTGGCTGGAGGATGTCAGCTTGGGCAGCAGTGCGAGCTTCAGCGTGACGCCGTTCGCCGCACAGGCTTCAGACAGAGCTACGAATTTGTTGGAAGGGATCATCAGCATGGCGGATTTGCCGGTGCAGATGTAGTCTGCCTGCTCGTCAGTGATCTCATTCTGCACGCCGGGATCCGCGATGGAACCATCCTTCATCATACCGCCGAAGATGTCGAACATCTTGGTAATACCGGAAAGATCATCCTTGAAGGCAAAATCGGAACCGTCCATGGCGAAGAAATTGTAGCCCTCACCCATCTGCGCGCAGGCAGCGGTCATGATATCCATGTACTCGATCTTATCCATGCCGTACTGTGCATCTGTATTCGCGATGATCTGCTCGGACGCTGTCTTGAAGTCATCCCAGGTCCAGCTGTCTGTGGGTTCCGCGACACCGGCCTGTTCAAACAGAGCCGGATTGTAGACGAGACAGCGGCAGTTGGTTCCCAGGGACAGACCCATCTGCTGGCCATCGTAATCCTGGGTAACCTGGACGATGGCGGGAGAAATGTCTGTGGTATCAATGGCGCCGCTCTCCATGTAGGGGTTCAGCGGTTCGATAATCTCATGGTATTGTGCCCAGTTGTTACCCATCTGGAACACATCCCAGACATCATCCGCGGCTGCCAGCGTATCGAGCTGTGTGAAATAGCCGTTGAAATCATAGAACTCATATTCCACATTGATGCCGGTCTCCGCCATGAACTGCTCCACAACCTTGGTGGTTGCCTCATGGCGCGGCTGGGAGCCCCACCATGCGAAGCGAATGGTAGTTCCCGCAAGATCGTTAGCCGCGGGGGCTTCCTCTGCTGCAGGAGCCTCTGTGGATGCAGCGGTCTCCGTAGAGGTGCTGCCAGCGCTCCCGCCACAGCCTGCCAGTGCGGAGCAAACCATCCCGGCGCTCAGTAGAGTTGCCAATACTTTCTTTTTCATTTCTTACCTCCTTTATCACGTACGTGATGATAATGATCCCGATCCACGTGCCCATATGCCCGTGTCGGGAATAAATTGAGATCAGTGTAGCATTGGATTTACTAAATTGAAAGGGATTATTAAGTAAATAAGTACTAAATCTGCTAAATATTCAGGCGCCGGTTTACCGGTTACATGAATGTGTTCCTCACACGATCCAGTTCCGCCAGATGCTCCCGATGAACCGCCATCCGGAAGAAACAGTCTCCCCGGACGCCCTTCAGGATGAAATTGTGCGCCTCTAACTTGAAGAAGGGCTTCCGCAGCTGGCGCAGATACAGAAAAGAGCCGCCCAGATGACGCAGCGCCTCGATATCCTCATCCGACAATGGCTGCTCCGTCAGCAGGTCATAGGCCTCCCATCCCGCTTCTGTACAGACCTCGATAGAGGCTCTCTGCTCTATGATCCTCATGAGAGAATCTCCCGCAGCGCATCGGCCAGCGCATCGATCTCCGATTCCTGTGTGAAGGGAGAGAAGCTGATCCGCAGAGTGCCTGCCGCTCCTGAGCCGATGGCACCGTGGACGAGGGGCGCACACTGGAGTCCCGCCCGGGTGACAATCCCGTAGCTGTTCTGTAGGATATAGGCGAGATCCGCAGGGGATAACAGATCAGAAACCATACTAAGCACCGGTCCATGCGGTCTGCCATCAACAGAGAGCAGCCGCAGCCGTGGCAGCCCGCTCAGGATCTCAGTGGCATACGCGCGCAGTGTACGCTCTGCCGCCGCAATATGAGGCAGCCCCCGGGAGATTAGAAACGATGCCGCGGCGCCAAGTGCCGCGATCCCCGGCGCGTTCCTTGTCCCGGCTTCATAATCCGGAGGCATGGTATCCTCATATCTGAGCCGTACGCTGTCCCGTCCCGTGCCGCCGTAGAGCAGTGGCCGGAGGCGGAGACCCCTGCGCAGCCAGAACCCGCCGGTACCCTGGACACCAAGCAAGCTCTTATGACCGGTGAAGGCCAGCGCATCCACTCCCCAGTCATCCCCCTCAATCGGCAGGCAGCCGGCGCTCTGGGCACAGTCCAGAACAAACAGGAGTCCGTAGCGGTGCGCGATCTCTCCGAACGCAGCAGCGTCCTGCAGGGAACCGGTAACATTGGAACAGTGGTTCATCACGAAAACGCGGGCCTTCCCTCCGGCCGCCTCCTTCTCCAGAGCCTCCGGAGGGACATAGCCATCCCTGTCACAGGGCAGCAAAACCGGCTGCCCTGCATCCCCCGTCAGGTTGTAGAGGGGGCGCAGTACGCTGTTGTGTTCCGTGACGGTGGTGATGATCTGTGCAGCCGGGATCTGCAGACCCTGCAGGATCAGGTTCAGGCTCTCCGTCGCGCCGGAAGAAAAGAAGATCCGGTCCGGCTCCCGGACACCCAACAGGATACCCAGACGCGTTCTGGTATCATGCAGGATATCCTCGGCGTCCGATGACACGCTGCTCCTGTACTGGCCAACAGGAAGCGCCTCCAGGGCCTGCGCCGCCGTTTTTCGCACGATCTCAGGCTTCGGCCAGGAGGATGCCGCGTTGTTCAGATAGATCATGACGCTTCCTCCATCCCGGCGGGATCCCAGGACTCTCTGTAGGTGATGGACAAGGTGCCGTCCTCATGGAAATCTATGGGGAGCCAGACATAGGAGCTATGTAGAAAATTGCTCGTCTGATGGCGCTCAGCCATGAAGACCGCCCGGCCGGCGTTTGGCCCGTGCATAATGCGGAAGGTATTCGACCCCTGCGCATGGAAAGTAGTATGATCCGTATCGTCGATACAGGGATCACCCATGAGTGTCCAGGGCGTGAGCAGATCCCTGGTACGGTAATACAGTGCCTGGTTGCAGTCCCAGGAGGTCAGCCCCGAAGTGATCAGGTAGTACCAGTCCCCCTGCCTGACAATGACCGGCGCCTCCCGCCAGCTGGCTTCTTCCATCCGGCGGAAACGGCTGCTGAAATCCCTCCCGTTCTCCGCCATCTGGAGGATGTAGAGACAGCGGTCATCTGTTGCCCGGTCGGCGGGATCCGCCGTGGAGAAATGATCGCTGACCTGTCTGTCAAAGATATACCAGCCTGTTCCGTCCGCATCGGCATAGAAGCCGTTGTCCCGGACGAAGCCGGTATCATCCACAGGCCGGGTGGTGCCCATCCATTCATAGACACCGTTGACCCGGTCGCAGACAGCGATGCCGGTCTCTCCGGTACCCGGGATAAAGCCATGATCCCCCGGTGCCTGAACATAATGACACATCAGGATGAAACTGCTGCTCTGGCGATGAAACCAGATCTTCGGTCGTTCAAACCGCAGCGGGCCCTGCAGCGGATGTCCCTTCACATCTGAACAGGGCAGAATAACGCCCTCATAATCCCAGTGCAGCAGATCCTCAGAAGCATACATAACCACTCCCGTGGTGGTCGTCTGTCCGCCCTCCCCATGTCCACGGAAAGGAAGCGGCCGCAGGGCCATCCCATACCAGTGGTAGATTCCGTCTACAAAGAGGATCCCGCCGTCACTGGCATTGATGATCTCCCCCCTGCTGTCCAGCCAGTCCACATATGCTGTCCTATCACCATTGATAATATGATGTTTCCTGTCATCCATCCAGACGCACCTCCATCCGGCTGCCGGTGTAGGTCGCTGTAACAGCAGTTCCGAGGCCAGTGGCATCTCCCGGAGACTGTGGCGCAGTTCCGGCTGTAGAGAAAGCGCCGCCGGCTGTGGTCAGATGGACGATGATGGGGATCTCCCGCGGCATGCCGGGATAAACCCCCTGCCGTGCGCCGATGAACAGGGTATGCGTCTCTTCCTCCCAGGTAAACGGAATCCGGCAAAAGGCGCCGGCTTCATAGCCATAGCCATCCCCCTCATCGTCATAGTAGACAAAGGATCCATCCGCACCCGGTGTCACCTGAAGGATCAGTGGTGTCCCCTCGGGGACGTCTCCCGCATACTGCGCCCCCATTGGCCGCATCGGGATGATACTGCCGCTCTTTAAGAAAACCGGGATCCGGTCCAGGGGCGCAGGCCGTACGACCATCCCTCCGCCATGCAGGGTCTCTCCGGTCCAGGCATCCACCCAGACCGTGTGCGCATCTCCCGGCAGATAACAGTGTCGTATCCGGTCCTCCTCATTCCTCTCCATGGGTACGGAGCCTGGTTCATAGTACATGGGCTCCGTCACCGGACAGACCAGGAGCCCCGGGCCGAACAGGAAGGCATCATGTACCCCGCGGGCCTGCGGATCCTCTCTGAAATCAGACAGGAGCGGCCGCAGGATGCAGGCATCGTCGAGGGCCACTGAACCTGCCAGACTGTAGATATAAGGCATCAACCGGTAACGCAACCGGATGAAGCGCGCGATGGCATCATAGGCCGGCGATCCGGGTTCACCAAACTGCCAGATCTCCCGGGGTGTGTCCGTCCCATGGGAGCGGAACATGGGCAGGAAGGTCCCGTATTCCAGCCACCGCACATAGAGCTCCCGATAGCCGGCATCCTTGACCCCCTCATCGTAGGCGCCCTTCCAGAACCACTTGGGTGTCGGATCCTGGCTGCAGCCGCAACCCCGGTTCTGCCATTTCTCGCCGACAGTGAAGAAGCCGCCGATGTCCAAGGTCCAGTAGGGATAGCCGGACACGGACATGGACAATCCTTCCGTGATCTGGCGCCGCAGGGTATCCCAGGAAGCAGTGGTATCGCCGGACCAGAGCATGGCACCGTAACGCTGGCTCCCGACATAGCCGGAGCGGGTGAGGTTCAGGACACGTTTCCCCGTGGTCTCTGTACGCTGATGCTCATAGATGCCCTGAGCGTGCATGCGGGCATAGAGATTGGCCCTGCCGGGGTCGAGGTATTTCTTCGCCTCTCCACCCACCAGCTGATAGCGCTCCCAGGGCTCGCGCATCTCCTCCCCGTTCCAGTCCGGCCCGGTGAAGGGCTCTGTTGAATCGCACCACCAGGCATCAAACCCTTTGTCAAACAGACCTTCCTTCGCCTGCTTCCAATAGATCGCCCTGGCCTCTTCGTTGAAAGCGTCGTAGGTAGAGCAGTCATTCAGCAGATAGCCTTCCTTAGCAAATTGCTGGTATTCCGCAGACCGACTGCTGGTATTCGGCCAGATCGAGACCATGGCATGACCATGCATCCCGTGGATCTCGTCCATCCGCTCCCGGATATCGCCGTAGCGCGCGGGATCCAGCTGCTTCTCTCCCCAGAGGCCCGGCCGCCAGCTGTTCCAGTCCTGAACCACCGCATCACAGGGGATGCCCAGATCACGGTATCGCTTGATCACATCAGCGAGTTCCCGTGCGGAAGTGTACTGCTCCTTGGACTGAATGTAGCCGTATGCCCAGCGGGGGAGCATCACGGCTTGCCCGGTCAGCTTGCGCAATGAGCGAATCACGGAAGAAAGCTCCGGTCCCGGCAGCAGATAGTAATCCAGCTGATCGATGGTATCACAGAACAGCCAGGTGCCACGTTCCGAATCCTCCCAGGTCATGAGAGAGCCGCAATCCACGAACAGGCCATAGCCTCGATCGGAATACAGCACCGGCATGGGGATGCGCATATTGTGCTGATACAGATACTGGCTGTGTCCCCGGAGATTCCAGAAGCCTTCCTCGGCCTGTCCGAGACCATAGATTCCTTCATCCTGCGTGAGGGTGAGACACAGTCTCCCCCGATAGGCGCTCCGTACCTCCTCCTCCCGGAGATTCATGACGAAGTTGCGTTCGCCGTCCACGGTTTTTCGCCGCTCAATCACAGGCTTCTCTCCGCCGGTGGTATAGCGCAGAACGGGCTGTGCCGTCAGGAGATGGGGCCCGGTAATGACGAGGGGATCACTGTCGGACACCGCGGGATCAAACCAGGCCAGCGTTCCTGCAGTCTGATCAATATCCAGAAGGAGCCTGCCTGCCTGTATCCGCAGAGGCGTCTGTGCCCAGGCCCCATCATCGGGAGACAGAAGCCTGAGCTCCCCACAGCAGGCTCTCGCAGCATCCTCAACCAGATCTGAAGCAAGCTCCCGAACCGGCTGCCTGGAGAACCGCACCCGCAGGATATCCTCCTGAACCGCTTCGATAACCAGATAGCGCCCTGCGGCCTCATCTGTCAGCCGCAGCGTATGCGGCCCTGCCTGATCCACACGATATTTACTCATCTCATCCCTCAGTCACATGGAATCCCATCAGCTCCGACAGCTGCCGCACCATGCGGCGGTAATCGCCGAAGACCAGCGCCTGATGATGACCGAAACCAGCCAGCGTGTGCATATAATGTCTGGCATCATCCATCTGTATATAGTAATATGGGCTGCAGTAGGTCTCTTTGAACTCAGAGCGCAGCACCTGTCCGTGTCCCAGACACATCGTATCACCTGCCGGATTGAACCGTCCAAAGGTCACATCATTACTCTCGTTCTGCGCGAAATCGACCTGGAGCTTGCCGCCGAAGCCCTGCCCGGTGAAGGCCCACAGCTCGTAATCCAACGGCTTCGTCCCATAACCGTTCATCTGCAGCGCCGGTACCGCGTGATGGATCATCAGGAGCTCCTCGTTCTCAAAGCTGGGATTGCCCATGAAGACCGGACGATGCGCCGCGTATTGCAGGATGCACATAGCCATCATGGCATTCAGATCTTCTTCACAGGCACTGGGAATACCGTCGTCCTTCATGAGGGAGTGACAGACACAGGGCGTGAACTTCCGCTGCTGCGGGATCTCCGAGGTGCACAGCTCATGACATGCAGTGGAGAAGGCGTTGCACTGATAGTATTCCATCATCCTCCTCGCCGCCAGATAGTATTTGATGTCATTGATAAACCACGCACGGTTGACCTTGACGTCTTTGGCCTCCGACATCAACCGGTCGGCGATGGGCTGTGCCTCCTCATCAGTGATCTGATCCATAAAGGGGAAGATATCACGGAACGGGAGCTTCACCGCTTCGAAACCATAGCGCTGCCGCAGAATCTCCGGGTCGCGGATCAGACTCTGAATCCCGAAGGTGGGCTGGGAACCGGCTGTCAGGATCAGGGCTCTCGTCCTGGATACGGCCTTGCGTACCCACAGAAGATGTGTCAGTTCCTGCAGATCCTGCAGGTCCATACACACATAGGCTTCCACGCCGATGCTGCGGCAGTATGCGGCGAAATCAATCCCCTCGTTGCCGTTCTGCAGGATGATGACCGGCTTATGGTAGCGCTCCAGCTTCGGTATCCGCCAGTTCATGCAGAGGAAGAAATCTACCCGGTCAATATCCGTCTCGATATGCTCCCAGACCTCTCTTCCCACAACGAAATGCTCATCGTAGCGCGCATCGATGGCCGGTAGCAGCTCCACCTCATCGCTGAAACCTGCGATCTTATCCCGGGCAGAGTCAAATGCCTTCTCTGCGAAAGCGGTCTCCGCCTCTTGCGTCATGTTCTCTTTCCTGCCGGCCCTGCAAGGCCCCTCCCAGAAATGAGAATGTGTGAGACATCCAACGATGGGACGAATGACGAGCTTCATGTCCATGACCTTGTTCATCTGAAGATTCCTCCTTTGAATTCTTCCTGATCTATTTCCCTGTAAATGAAATATCTTCATCTGCGCGGCCCTGTACCGGCGCATCCGCCGTCAGCCGCACCGTCGGCACAGGATCCGCCGGCGTCGGTGTCCACCCCTCCGGCAGTTCGAGTCGGATACCCGCAGATGTCTGTTCAAACCGGATCTGATGGAGACTGCCGTCCGCCTCCTGTATCGCCGCCTCCGTGATATGCAGTCCGGGGATCTGCGGCAGCTGCTGTGATGCCATCTGCGAAGGATCCAGCAGGAAGAGGGTGGCGTACTGTCCATGACAGACGGCGCCGTAGACATCGTCCACCGGCTCCCAGGGTCCCGGGGTGCTTCCGTAGACTGCGTCCTCATGCGCCCGGATCCAGTCGCCCACCTGCCGCATTCTCACCCGAATCTCCTCCGCTATCCTGCCATCTCGGTCCGGGCCGATGTTCACAAGCCAGTTGCCGCCACGGCAGATCACATTGACCAGCATGCGGATCAGCCAGGGAAAAGACTGCGGCGGATCATCCGGCATATAGCCCCAGGACTGCCCGGAGCAGACACACATATTCTTCTCCCAGGGGACGGGGATGATACCGCCGCGGATCTCCGCCGAACCCTCATCGCAGTAGAAATCCCCTTCCCAGCCGGATCGTGGATTACACAGGATGTGAGGCTGTGCCTCTTTGACAATCCGGTTCAGCTTCTCCGGTTCCCAGAACCAGGCGGAGGAGGTGTCACTTCCTTTGTGTGCCAGCCATCCTCCATCATACCACAAAATATCGATAGCTCCATAATTTTGTACAAGCTCCGCCACCTGCCCATAACACTGCGCCTTCATCAGCGCCGCGTTCTCCGCAAGGCCCACCGGATCGAAATAACCCGGAAATCGCCAGTCCATGGGAGAGTAGTAGAGTCCGACGGCCATGCCGGCTGCGCGGCAGGCATCCGTGTACTCCCTGACAAAATCCCGGTGCGCACCTCTGTGCCAGGAGGTGAAATGCTCATAGCTGGCATCACTGTTCCACAGTGCAAAGCCGTCGTGGTGCCGCGTTACCATCACACAGTATCTCGCGCCGAAGTCTCTGGCGATCTCCATCCAGGACGACATCTCAAACTGCTGCGGAATGAACTCATCCGCTAACGGTTCATAAGTCTCCGGAGAGAGCTGCTCGTTGAAACGAACCCATTCTCCCCGGCCCAGAATCGAATAAAGTCCCCAGTGGATGAACATACCGATCCGCATATTCCGCCGCCGCTTCTTATCCTCCGGGGAGGCGTTCAGTGCCGGACACCGCACGCCCCCCAGGCTCTTGAAATGGATGTTGCTCTTCAGCATGGAGGCGAGCTCCGCCCCCGTCATCTCTCTTGTCATATTATTCGTAGTTCTTCACTGTGTTCAGTGCCTGGCTCCACTGCTCTGTGTAGTAGGCGGTTACCTGTTCCAACCCGAGGCCGTTGGCCTGCTCAACCATTTCCGTCCAGAGCTTCTCAAACTCGGCTTCATCCTTCGCGTAGACCATTTGCCAGGAGTTCTTCTTAACGATCTCTCCAATCTGGGTGATGATGAGCTGCAGGTCATCATTCGCAGGCGCGATCATATTCACAGCCTGTGTGGACTTTGCGACCTGTCCGTTTTCTGTCAGATAATCCTCCAGAATGAGCTTACCATTGCGCACCTTTTCCGCCGCCTCCTGCGCCATCAGACTGGGGTTGCGGGACAGGGTGGCAGGCCAGTAGCGGTAACCGATCGTATAGCCGGTATCCAAAGGTGTCGCAGCCTGAATGCCCAATGTGTTAAATGCATATACACCGTCACGGAAGGCGCCGCCGCCGATCTCCTCCGGCATCAGCGGATCCGCATTGGAATCCATATAGGTCCAGTCGATAACCTGCGGCTCTCCGTCTACGATATCCCAGGTCACACCCTGAGGCCCGTTGAGCAGATAGGCATTGACTTCCTGATCATAGAGCCAGTTCATCAAACGGGTGGCTGCCTCCACGTTCGAGCAGTTTTTGGAGATCGCCAGATACCAGGAACGGCCGATGGTCTGATCCGGTGCTTTGTAGAGCTTCATGTCGTCTGCGACGACAGCTGTCAGACCATCCACCTTCTCCGCGGTGTCTGTATTGGAGCGGTCATTGTAGCTGCCGGTCAACCATGAGAACCAGGAGAACATCACACGGCCCGCGCTGAGCTTCTGGCTCACCTCATCATAGGTCTGAGTCATGGAATCGGGATCCAGCAATCCGCGCTGATTGGCGTTGTAATAGAACTTCAGCGCCCTCTTATAGAAGCTGTCGTCCGCCAGCAGGGATTTCGTGGTCTTGGTCGTGATATCCGTCTCCATCAGCGGTGAAACATATTCTGTATCGATCCCGTACATAAACGAGAGTGTGGAGATCTCCAGCGCTGTCACCTGATCCCAGTCCGAGAACAGGGAGAAACCATATACCTTCTCTCCGTTATCGGTCTGCGGCTTGTATGCCACCATCTGCTCGACCACATCCAGATAATCCTCCAGAGTGCTGACCTTCGGATAACCTGTATTCTTATAGGCATCCCACTGCAGAAGCGGCGTCCAGTTGAGAGAATTGTACCCGGAGGGGCCTACCGCAACCGGCATAATATACAGATGTCCGGTTCCATTGCTGGTGTAGTCCTCCGAATACTTCACCGCATCCTCATAGAAGCTGTTGGCAAAGATATTCGGAATCTGATCCGCATACTCGTCCATCGGCAGCAGCATATCCGCATCCATGGCTTTCTGTGCTGCATCCAGAGATCGAAATCCTACGATGTCCGGCAGCTCTCCGGCCACCAGATACTGCTGGAGCTTCTGGTCGATCTCGTCACCCGTCGGGTCGAAATCAATCTTGAGCTTCACATCATCATATAGCTTCTTGGCGCCCCATCCCACCCATTCACCGGATTCTCCGGTAACGGACTGCTGGATGAATGCCGACAGCGTAGCTTCCTCATATTCCTTCGGCGCCTCCTCACTGGCCGTATCTGTCGCCTGGGACGTCTCCTTGGACGAGCTGTCTGATGCTGTGCCGGAAGCTGTTGCGGCAGGCGCGTTCTGTGCGGATGTGCCGTCTGACCCTCCGGAACCGCCGCAGGCCGCGGTAGAAATGACCATCAGTGAGGCCATCAGTGTTGCGATTACTCTCTTTTTCATGCGTACCTCCTTTTAAAAATTCTTATCCTTTGACTGCACCTATCATCATCCCCTTCACGAAATAACGCTGAAAAAAGGGATAAACCAGCAATACGGGAACAATCGTAACGATACATACCGTGTATTTGACCGTCAGCGGGGAGAGCAGCGTCGATGGATCTGTTTCAGCCATGGCCTCCGGGTTCTCCCGGGCTATCTCCGCCAGGGTATTCGCTTCCTTTAAGTAGCGGTAGAGAACATATTGCAGGCTCTGCAGCCTCTTATCCTTGGTATACAACACCGTATCCATCCAATTGTTCCATTGACCGACCGCGGAGAACACAGCGATCGTCGCCAGTATCGGCTTGCACAGCGGGATGACGATACTGGTAAATCGCACAATATAGCCCGCTCCGTCGATCTCCGCAGACTCCTCCAGCGAGGCGGGTAATGACTCGATATACGTCTTCACCAGGATCAGGTTAAAAGGCGTCACACAGCAAGGCAGGATATAAACCAGGAAGTTATCATAGATATGCAGCATCCGGTATGTCAGGAAGATTGGTATCACCCCTGCGCTGAAGTACATGGTGATGATCACGAAGCGATAGAATATGGTCCTGTGCCAATACTCCTGACGGGAGAAGCAATAGGCAGGAAAAGAAGCGCATATCAGCGTGAACAGCGTTCCGAGTAAGGTACGCATCACGGAAATGAATGTCGCGTGAGGAAGCTCCTTCAACGTCAGCACCTTGGTATAGTTGCTGAAATGGATTCCCCGGGGCAGCAGATTGATCCGTCCTGTGATGACCAGAGAATTATCACTGATGGTGTTGATAAAGATGTAATAGAATGGAAAGATGCACGCGATCATGAAGAGTCCGAAAATAAACATGATGAAAGCATTCACCAGGTGATCTCCCACCGTGAGCTTCCGCACCATACGGCTTTCCAGTTCCTTCTCTTTTCCTCTGCTTTTTAGTGCCATAGCCGTCTCCCTTGTGGTCTCCGCATCAACTCTGTCTGCCGGTCAGAAGATGGAGGAGCCCCGGATCTTCTTTGACAGATTGTTCCCTATCAACACCAGAATGACACTGACCAGAGATTTCCACATTCCGACGGCTGTGGCATAGGAGATATTGCCCTGCTGCAGTCCGTAGCGGTAAACATACAGATCCAGTACCTCAATGGCATCCTGTGTCATCGCGTTGGAGAAAACCAGGTACTGGTCAATGCCATTGTTGATGATGTTGCCGATCTGCAGAATCAGCATGACAAAGAACGTTGGCATCAGGTGCGGCATCGTGATATACCACATCTTCTGAAACCGGCCTGCCCCATCGATGGCCACCGCCTCATAGATCTCCTGGTCAATGGAGGTGATTGCCGAGATGTAGATGATGGCGCCCCATCCAAGTCCCTTCCATAGATGGTATGCCAGCATCTTTAACCACATATGATCCGCATTCATCAGGAAATTCACGGGTGTCTTTAAGAGATTCGCTCCCACCAGCAGATTATTCAGGAGGCCCTCCGTTGAGAATAGCGCAAAGAAAGCTGCATACGCCAATACCCAGCTGATGAAGTTGGGAATGGTCGTCAGCGTCTGTACCAGCTTCCGATATCCGGTGAAAGGGATCTCCATCAGAAACATGGCGAAAAACATCGGAAAAATCATCGTGGCCATATAGAGCAAATTGATCCCCAGCGTATTTGACATAACCCGCGCGAACTGTCCCCTCAATACCGGATTGCTGAAGGGCGCGATGAACCATTTCCAGCCAACGAATTCACAATCAAGCAAGGCTTTTCCCGGCTTATAATTAAAGAAAGAATAGACCCAGCCTGTTAACGGCAGATATGAGAAAACAAATATCCCCACAAGAAACGGGAGAGACAGCAAAAAAAGACGGAATCCCGCCTGATCTCTTGGAGTTTTCTTCCTTTTCGTCCTAACCGCCATTTCCGCCTCCTTCTGTTCCATTGACATTTCCATCTTAAGCGCCGGCAGCAATCATTGTAAATTGAACAATTTTTCAAAAGTTGCACTTTTTCCGGATTTCTATAATGGAAAGTTGAACGGCCATTCGATTCCTGCTATGATGGGTCATGCGCTTTTATTCCAGACGAAAAACCGGTCACTTCTTTTTCTCTATGCTCTGCATCTGCACGCTCCTGCTGATGCTGGTGGCATTGGGCTCCAGTATGATTGTCCGCCGGCTCCTGTATCGGTACGAGCAGTCGCAGTTCCTGTTGAATTATGAGATGGCGATCACAAACCTTGCGGAAACCTTCCGTCAACGTACAGCATCTAATCCTGCCCTTGCAGGTCAGCTGATGGAGAACACCGACTGCCATCCTCTCCTCTGCGATCTGCTGGAAGCAACGGACTATGATACGCTTCCTCCGGACAAGCGCAACCTCCTGACTGGTTTGCTGAACGGGATCACGACGCATCACACAGAAATTGATGGTTTCCTGCTCTATGCGACAGCGTCACAGAAGCTCTATTATTTCACGCCGGATCATGCTTCCAGACCTTTCAGCGCCACTCTGGCAGACCCCCTGACGCTGACCCCGTTCACTAGTACAGCAATTGATCAGGAGGAAACCGCACGTCTGATCCGGCTGTGTCGTCCGGAGGCTGCGGCCACCCGTCACTACGCGACCTCCTTTACCATTTTCCGTAAGATTTCAACGCCTCTGGGATTCTGTATACCCCTGTTCTCCGTCCGGGAGTTTGACAGCATCATCACGGGATACCGACTGGATCCTTCCTGCAATATCGAGATCCGCGATAAGAGAGGAGCCCTGCTCTACAGCTCCCTCACACGATCAGATCCCGCCGCCGATGAGTCTTCCGTCTTCTCCGGTGAGGTGACCAATATGTCGGAGGGCTTCACCATCAGCTATCATGTACCACATAGCGCCATGAAGCATGGCCCCCTGGCAGATATGCTGCTGTTTTTGGCGCTGCTTGTCACCGGCATGGCAATCATGCTCTCTGTGGTTACTTATATCCTGTCAAAAAGAGGGATTGATCACATCCTGAACGGCATGCGGCAATTTGGCATGGACAAGCTCTCCTATCGGATTCCGAAACCGCAGGCCAGTAATGAATTCTCTCAGATCATTGACCGGTTCAATGAGACCTGTGATGTACTGGAAGAAAGTGTCAAGCGCTCATATATCTTCGAGCTGCAGCAGAAACGGTCGGATCTCTATGCGCTTCAGAACGCTATCAATCCGCATTTCCTGTATAACACACTGGAGTTGATCCGCAGCAATATCGCGTCCGGGCACAACCGGGAGGCCGAGGAAATGATCCTTCTGCTCTCCAGAGTCTATCGCAGCCAGACACGAACAGCGCTGTTTGTCACGTTAGATGCGGAAGTCGAACTGTGCGAGAGTCTGATGCTGCTGTATCAGTACAGATTCAAAAATATCGACTACGAATTCGATGTGGCGCAATGTCTCGCACATTACGCCATTCCCAGGAATACCCTGCAACCACTCGTCGAGAATTTCATTGTCCATGGGGTGGATCCGGATCGTCAGGATAATCTCTTCCTGATGCGGGTTCGTCTGGAGAACATGGAAGAGCGATCCACCTGTGAAGCTGATCCGGGCTCTCCCCCTCCCAGAATCTGCCTCACCGCCTCCAACACCGGCCGTCCCGTCTCTTTGGATCAACTGGAGGAATTGAGACAGCGCCTGCAGAATGCGGTCTATGACAATCATGAGAACCGGGGATTTGCACTGACGAATATCTACAGCCGGATGCGGATTGCTTTTGGAGAGCAGTGTGAGATGGAACTGTCCAGCGGGAACGACGGAATGTCCTTTACGGTGAAGTTGCTGTTCCCAGCGCGCATGGTGACGGAGATGACACAGCTGATCAATGAAGCTGATCAACCATTCCGGACTTCATCCCCTCGCCAGCCCTGGTAGATGGTCTTCTTCTCCAGAGGCAGACTCTGCAGGATCCAATAGTTCTTGCCCTCCAGAGACGGTGAACAGGCCGTCGTCGCCATCATCCCGATGAAGACAAATTTCAGAAGGCGCCTCATCTTCAGATGGGGCGCCTTTGTGGTTCTTATCAATGCTCTGCAGGGCGGATCAGAAGTCGACCTCTGTGTCGTAGTAGCAGCATTTGAGGAGCTTCTCCATCTCCTCCTGAGAGGGCTGGCGGGGATTGGAACCGGTGCAGGCGTCGCCGATGGCACGCTCCGCGATACCGGGCAGTCTCTCCAGGAAGACCTCCTCCGGTACGAAGCCCTTGTCCGCAGGCAGGCTGTCGGGGCCGTACTTGCCGATGCAGTGCGGGATGTTCAGATCATCATTCATCTTGCGCAGGTACTGGATGAGGAGCTTAACCTTCTCATCGTCGTTGGAGCCGCCCAGATGCATATAGTCGGCGATGACACCATAGCGCTTCTTCGCTGTCTCATCCTTGGCATTGAAGGCGATGACCTTGGGCAGATACATGGCGTTGGCCGCACCGTGGATGATGTGGGAACCATAATCGGCAAAGACGGCGCCGGTCTTGTGAGCCATGGAGTGGACGATGCCGAGGAGGGCATTGGAGAATGCCATACCGGCCAGGCACTGCGCGGAGTGCATCCTGTCACGGGCATCCATATCCTCGTTATAGGAAGCGACCAGGTCATTCTGGATCATCTCGATGGCATGGATGGCCAGCGGATCCGTGAAATCGCTGTTGGCGGTGGAGACATACGCCTCGATGGCGTGGGTGATGGCATCCATTCCTGTATGTGCCACAAGCTTGCGGGGCATCGTATGCGCGAGCTCAGGATCCACGATGGCGATATCCGGCGTGATCTCGAAGTCAGCGATGGGATACTTGGTTCCCTTCTGATAATCTGTAATGATGGAGAACGCGGTGACCTCCGTCGCGGTGCCGGAAGTGGAGGAGACAGCGACGAAATGCGCTTTCTTGCGGAGCTCCGGAATACCGAAGACCTTGCACATATCCTCAAAGGTGCAGTCCGGATACTCATATTTGATCCACATGGCCTTAGCTGCGTCGATGGGTGAACCGCCGCCGATGGCTACGATCCAGTCGGGCTCGAACTTCAGCATCTCGTCGGCGCCCTTCATCACGGTCTCCACGGACGGGTCGGGCTCGATGCCTTCAAAGATCCTGACCTCCATCCCTGCTTCCTCCAGGTATTTCTGCGCGCGGTCCAGGAATCCGAATTTCTTCATCGATCCGCCGCCCACACAGATCATGGCTCTCTTGCCCTTAAGGTTCTTCAACTCCTCCAGCGAGCCCTTGCCGTGATAGATGTCTCTGGGTAACGTAAATCTGGCCATATTTTGGTCCTCCTCATGTGGAATCCGGCCGTATGGAGAAATCCCGGGCTGGATTGTGAAATTTTTATCAAAAATAGTCTATCATAGGTTCCGGAGGGTGACAAATAGAAAAAAGGTGGTGCTTTTTGTGGGATTCTACCATGATGGCTGTGTTGCCCCGAGAGCAGCCCTCAGACAGTTCGCAGAGACGAACCACCATTCGGCCGGTGACCGCTCGATCCCGTGGGGTCCTACAGGCGGTTCGCGAGCTTGCGACAGCGCCGAGCAGGCCGCCTGTAGGATTTCACGGGATCAAAATTCGATCAACTGAGGGCTGCGCTCGGGGCAGATCTCTCATCGACGATATCAGTGAAACGACACCGCCTTGTCATAATCATAACCACGGTCCGGGGTGTATGAGCGACGGGTCAGGGTGAAGTAGACGACGCCGTTACGTCTGACGAGGATGGATAGGTTGGCGTTTCCGTCTGCGGCGGTGATGATGTCGCTCTCTGTCAACGGCCATGCGCCGTCCTTGATGAGTCTGGTCTCTTCTTCCGTCGGTATGGCAGGCTCCCCCAGATCATGCCAGAACTTCAGCGGGTTGCAGCAGATCTCGTCCACCGTTCTGGTGACGAGGGTATACACTGCTGCGTCCTGCCCCGCGCCTGCAAAGGACAGCGCCACATTCCGGTCCTCCTCATCGATGTTCCACAGGATGCCGGCGTAGCCCTGGGCGTTCCTGACGATGACGGCATCCTCATCCCTGTATACGCATTCCTGGCTGAAGCATTTGAGCTGCTTATAGAAATAGAAGGTCCAGAAGGTGGGTTTGGGGATGCAGCCCGCGGCGACCATGCCGAATCCGCCATGGAATAGGGCCTGCGGAACGCCCTGCTCCTCGAACACATCACCGAAGGTCCAGTAGGAGTAGGCCTCGTTGACATCCCCGAGTCTGGAGAGCTGTCTTGCGAGATAGGCCGCGTTGATGTTGGTGTCGTGGATGACGCCCCTGGGGGTGTAGGAGGTGGAGAACTCCGTCAGAAGGTTTCTTTAAACAGCCGGAAATACTCCTGCATATCCGCCTGGTACCAGAAGCCCGGCAGGTTGGGCTCATTCCAGACCTCGATGGGCCAGGTGAGCACCTCCTCCCCGTAGCGGCCAAGCAGATGCGTCAGAAGCGCTGTCACCATATCCGTCCACAGGCGGTAATCTCTGGGCGGCGTCGTGTTGCCCTTCCAGTAGAAGATCGTCTGGGTCCCGCTGGCCATCGACTCCGGCATGAAACCCAGCTCCAGATAGGGCCGGATCCCGAGCTTTAAGAAGCTGTCAAAAATCCGATCGATGTAGGTGTAGTTGTACTCGACCTTCTTCTCTCCGTCCTCTTCGTATTCATGGTAGATGGACACATCATCTGAGAACAGGCCATGTCCCCTGATATAGGAGAAACCGATCATCTCCTGGACAAAGGCGAGCTCCTTCAGGTATTCCTCTGTCAGTGCCAGTCCCAGGCGGCCTGTTCCGACGCAGGTATCCACCTGGTTGTGAAAAGGAATCCGGTTGTCCGGATCCACTGTGATCCTGTTTGTGGACATCGTTACTCTCCCATATCAATCGTAGGGGTGGATCGTCTCGATGGTGCCGTCCGCGGCGATGTTGAGTTTGGTGTATTTGACGCAGCGCTCATGGGTCACCCCGCCGGAGAGCTCGCAGTCATGGTAGAACAGATACCACTCGCCGTCGATCTGCACGATGGAGTGATGGGTGGTCCATCCCAGCACCGGCTCCATGATGCGTCCCTTGTAGGTGAAGGGCCCGTCCGGGCGGTCGCCCTCCGCATAGCAGATATAATGTGTCGTGCCCGTGGAATAGGACAGATAGTACTTGCCGCCGAATTTATGCATCCAGGGGCCCTCAAAATAGCGCCGGTCCTCGTCAGAGGCCTTCAGGGGCGCGCCGTTCTCATCCAGGATCTCCAGGTGTTTGGGCGTGGTCAGGAATTTGGTGGCATCCTCCGCCAGCTCCGCAAACATGGGCCCCAACGCCAGGTCATCGCCGGCCGGACGCGGTGTTGCCGGATCATAGTGGCCGGTCTGCCACATCTCCAGCTGGCCGCCCCAGAGACCGCCGTAGTAGCAGTAGACGCGTCCGTCATCATCCACAAGGACCGCCGGATCGATGCTGTAGCTGCCCGGGATGTAATTGTCATAGGGTGTAAACGGTCCCTGGGGGACATCCGATACCGCCGCGCCCAGATGGAAGACGCCCTCCTTGTCCTTGGCGGGGAAGATCAGGTAGTATTTGCCGTTCTTGTAATAGGCATCCGGCGCCCACATCTGCTGCCCGACCCACGGCACATCGTCCTGGGACAGCGCCAGGCCATTATCGACGCAGGGCGCATCCAGATTGTCCATGGACAGGATGTGATAATCCTGCATCATGTACTGATCGCCGTCGTCGTCATCCGGTACATCCCTCTCCACGTCATGGGACGGATAGATGTAGATCTTGCCGTCAAATACGTGCGCCGACGGATCCGCGGTATAGATGTGTTTGACCAGTGGCTTTCTCTCGTTTTCTCTTCTCATGGCTCCTCCTGTACTTTGTGTTGTCGGTGCCATCATTATATCATATATTCGAATTAACGCCCCGATCATTTACCTCACAGATGCTCATACAGCACCGCCAGGCACTGGTGCCGGACGGCCTCATTGTGCCGGATGCGGCGCAGACAGACAGAGATGATCTGCGGCAGATCCACCCGCCCGGCCGTATCGGCATTGAGCGCGGCAAACAGCAGGATCAGATCCACCTCCAGCAGTGCCGTCAGCAGATGGGTGTGTAGACTGTAATCCCCGTACGCAGCCGGAAAAGCCTGCAGGATGCTGTAGAGTAACAGCGCCCTGAGCTCCGCATGGATCTGCGGACGGATGGTATAGAGACGGGTAACAAGATCCGTCAGCAGGCGCTGGGCCTCGATCTCCGTCAGGTCGGTGAAATAGGCATAGTACCGTTCGATATATTCATACAGCAAAGGGGACGTGCGCTGCAGCATCGGCTGCCAGATCTCTGTCTGCATCAGCGCGTGATAGGTCATGATGGAAAAAGGAAAACAGGCGGCACCGCTCCGGGATCCGGAATCCCCCACAGACGGCCAGGACACTTCATCCATCCGCCCGCCCGTAGCGAGCCGCTGCTGCACCTGCGCCGCATACCGGATGAGCTGCCCCATCACCAGGTCCAGTTCCTGTGGCGTCTCTGCCGCCGCCACACGGGACAGCCATTGATCTCTGGAGGATAACAGGGCGGAGAGATATACCGGATCATCGCCTGCCATCTCGCCCTCCGGTGCCGTGATCAGGAGCTTCTCATCGGATGTCAGCTGCGCTTCCTCCGTCACCGGCAGCAGCTGTACCACTGCCCGTGGATCCCCCTGCACCGCCCGTTTCAGGAACAGGTCTGCCGCATGGATGCAGGTCAGATCCAGCAGCAGCTCCGACCGCTCCCCCATCCTGCGGATCTGCCTCGGGTAGCGCCTGCAGATCGAGGGCAGGAAGTCCGCCCCTTTCTTCAGCTGCAGACTGCACAGCCCCTTATGGTTCAGGAAAGGACAGCGGCCGGAGTTCCTGTTGATATAGTCCGTCGCATCTCCCTCCTCGCCATAGAGCTGCTCTAGGATGCTCTCCGGCAATAGCGGCAACAGCCTGCCGCCATGCCACATGGCGAGCCGCAGCCGGATCCCCAATAGCCCCGGCTCTGTCTGGAAACGGAGGATCGCCGGATCATCAATATAGACGCGCCACCCCTTACAGCAGGAGGCTGTGCAGGCACTCCCGATACAGGAGAACTCATGGTAACCGGCGACGCACCAGACCTCCATCCTGGGTCAGACGATCTCGCCCTCTCTGTCGATAAGGATCCAGTCCTTCCAGTAGGTATGCATCTTGTGGGGTTCACTGACCTGATTGTTGCGCATCCGCAGCGGCTTGACACGGGTCCGGTCCGACCGGTTATTCAGACGTCCGCCCCAGAGGGAGAACGTGGAGTTCGCACAGATGTTGCCCATGCAGCGGCTCATGAGCTGGATGTCCAGCAGACTGTCCTGGGGCGCCGCATTGTGGGTCACCACGGTGTAGCGCTCCTCATCGGTATAGCGCTGGCGGATGTACTCCGGATCATTGGTGAAGATATAGAAATGGGTCTTGGGGTCTCTCCCCAGGAACAGATTCATGGCACTCTCATAGTATCTCTCTGTGGCGATGTTGCCGAAGAGGGGCTCATTCTGCTCATTCAGATAGTCGCCGCGGCGGATGCTGACACTGACGCTGGGACGGTTCGCCACCTCCTCCAGGAGCTGCTCCTGGATCTTGCGCGCCTCCGGATCTCTGTGTGCGGGGAACCGGTAGAGCTCCCGCAGCTCGTCCATCACATCCTCATAGTACAGCGGGCAGGCGAAATACCCGGAGATATACTTATCCCTGAGCTCGAAGAGATCCTGGTGATACATGGCGCTCTCCGTAAAGATCGAAGAGGACTCCGGGAACAGCTTGCGCATAGCCTTCTTGACCGTACCGCCGCCGGTGTATATCCGCTTCTCCTCCTCGGAACAGACCTCCATCGGCAGGCCCTCAAACAATCCCAGCTCCAGCTCACGCTCCGTGCCCAGATAATCCCTCTTTGTATCCGTATACCAGGAGGTATCGAGCTTGACCGTCTCCTCCGGATGAAGCTTCTTAAATTTATGGTAGATCGCATACTGCTGCATCTGATTGCCGAGTCCGCCGGCCAGCTGGATAATGATCATGGGTGCCTCCTTATCGCGTTCCAATAACACTTTTCAATCTACTCAGTTTATCGCGCAGAGGCAGTTTCGTCAATATAGTGCGAAAATTCTGCGTTCGCCAGTCCTGCGTCTGATCCCGTGAGGTCCCACAGGCGGTTCGTGACCCCCAGACAGCGCCGAACAGGCCGCCTGTGGGATTTCACGGGATCGAACAGAATAAGGCTCTCTAATTTGTATACAATCGGATTTTGTGGTAAAATGACGGGGTTATTAACCAATACTGTGGTTATTCAATGGGGGAAAATCATGCGATCATTCATTCAGGATAAGCTGCAGCGGGTAGCCACACTCCTGCTGTGCGGCGTGCTGCTCACAGGCACAGGTTGTGCCGATATCACAGCCATACCGGGACAGACGAATAAGACGGAGAACTCCACCGGTCATGACGGTAGCCTCCCCGGGTCGGATATCTCCGCCAACGATGTATCGGACAATTCCACGGATGCCGCCTCCGTTGCGGAGCCTGCGGCGGATGCCGAAGCTTCCTCTGCAGAGGCGGATACGGAACCCGCTGCCGGAGAGGATACGGAGTCACCGGTGATCCTCCAGGAGGCAGAGATCAAGCATGCGCCCTCCGGGCCGGTCATCCTGACCGATGATGCCCTGACCATGCCGGAGATCGTGGAGGAAGCGTCGGTTACTGAGGAATCGGAAGCAGAAGAGGAAGATGACAAGCTCAATGTGGTCTTCCTCGGAGACAGTCAGTTCGCCAACGGCCGCAGTGACGGGACGGATATCGCCTCCTATACCAGAGAGATCTGTCTCTCGAACATCCGCGTCTACAACCTGGGCATCGGCGGTACCGCGGCCGCACAGCACCGGGATGACAGCTCCACTCCGGAGACCTGGAGTGAGTGCAACTTCCTTGGGATGTGTTACATCCTCTCCGGTCAGACCTCCAGAGAGATCGCGGCGAATCACCCGGCCGTCTATGAGCAGCTGAACCAGATCCGCGTCAAGGATGTGGATTATTATGTCATCGAATACGGCGCCAATGATTACATCATCGCCAATGAGCTGAACAATCCGGACAACGACGCCGATCCGCACAGCTTCAGCGGTGCACTGGAGACAGGGATCGGTATCCTGCGGGATATCAGTCCCCACGCCCGTTTCATCCTCTGTGGCCCCTCCTACTGCTACTGGTACGACGGCAACGGCAACTACATCGGTGATGCCTACATCGTCAGCAAGGGGCTGGGGACGTTGTCCAACTATGCGGAGATCAGTGAGAACGTCGCCGGACACAATGACTGTATCTTCATTGATACCATGTTCCAGACCTTCTTCGATCTGAACATCATCACTGCGGACAAATACCTGGAGGATGGTCTCCACTTCGGCAAGACCGGCCGTCAGATCTACGCCCGGACCGTCGCGCACTTCATTGATCAGAAGGAGAAGCT
>JAFSYF010000158.1 GCA_017443695.1 Butyrivibrio sp. | reverse complement strand
TCCTGTCCATGCCGATGCCGGTATCCGTCATTTCTATGCACAGATTGATCCCGTTTTCCATCTGTTCCGTGTACATTCTGACAAGAACGCCGCCACTCCTGGTAAACTTCACTGCATTTTCCAGCAGATGCCTGAAAATCTTATGAAGCTTCTTGATATCCCCGTTCATCTTTGCCGGGACTCTCGGATCCAGATCCACAACAAGCTCAAGATCCTGCCGCTCATGCATGCGAAAACCCACCACCACGTCATTGATCAAAGAGGTGCTCATGTAGTCTTCTTCTTCCAGAATGACCTTATTCCGCTTGCATTCGGTGTAATCCTGAACATCCTCGACCTGGTAAGCCAGTCGTATGCCGGCGTTCTTAATGGATTCAGCTTCGTATCCGATGTTTCTCTTGATCAGCAGATCCGACATCCCGTTTACCACATTGATCGGCGTGCGGAGCTCATGGGAAATGTTGGAAAGGAAGTCCTCCATATCGGCGTCATTCGCCTCGATCCGGGCACTTTTGAGCTTATCCTCCTCCGCGCTCTCCTGCCGCTCACTGATTGTCCGCACGATGATGTAATACTCAAAAAGAATGATCATCGAATGCAGCAGGAGTCTGGAAAGGGTAAGGGCATTATAGTCGATGCCGTTGGTACCCGTAAAATTAAAGAGATGCCATGCATGCAGAAAAAAGTACTCCGCAAGGAAGACATGCATCATATATAACCGGTCAAAGGTCGAATACGCCACCATGACAAAGGATACAACCGCAACAATATCAAACAGGCTGGTTTCATGCACCCCGTGATAGAATACGATCAGAAAAGCAATGAGGAAGCAGATAAATGCCTTCCAGTCAGCATCCAGCTTCTTTGACAGATGTGCCGCCCATAAAAAGATGATCAGAAGGATCATCACGGGGGGGACCCAACTCTCCCACCCCATGAGGATGTTTTCAGCGATCAGGCCGATGGCGGCCAGTGAGGAGAAGAATACTGCAAATCGTTCTGTCACTTCATGCATGGATGCGTATCGATTCATTTTTTTACCCTGTAGGAAAATGCTGTTTCGTGGTGTCTGTACCGTATTCCATTATAACTGGGACGACCCGCTTCTGGACAGGTCGAAATGCTTCTTACGCCTGTCCATTGCGGGCCGCCGCCCCATCAGCCCAAGCTACTCTTAATCGGCGAGTCGAAGCGGTACATCCGGGACTCATAGGGCCGGAAATGCAGGCGCTCATCCTCTCCCCGGAGGCTCTGCTCGAAATTCGCAGGCTGCGGGACGCCGCCGATGATACGTGGCATCGTGGGATAGCTGCACAGCACGAGGCTCCCCCGTTTGTCGCGGTAGGGCTTGGGCAGGCGCAGCAACAGCCTGTGCGTGGAGAAGCTGCAGATGATGAGGAATCGCTCTCCCTTCATTGCGCGCTCATAGATATAGAAGAAGGGATGATCCGGCTCGTATTCCCGGTAGCGTCCATACAGCAGGGTGCGTTCTTTCTTACGCAGCGCGAGGCAGCGCCGGTAGAACTGGAGCACACTGTTCGGGTCCCTCTCCTGATCCGTCACATTGATCTGGTGGTAGTTCTCGTTGATGTGGAACCAGGGGTGCACCGTGGAGAAACCAGCGTATTCCTCATCGGACCACTGCATGGGGGTCCGGGCCGAATCGCGGCTGGAGTGGTGGATGCGCTCCAGTCTCTTCTCCACCGTATCCTTCAGATGGTATTTCGCATAATTCGTCTTGGTGGAGACATCCACGTAGTCATCGATGGATTTCAGGCGGATGTTGGTCATGCCGATCTCCTGCCCCTGGTAGATGAAGGGGGTTCCCTGGAGGAAGAGATAGCTCGCCGCCAGCGCCTTGGCACTCTCCTTCTGGAAGAACTCACTCCCGTAACGGCTGACGATGCGCGGATGGTCATGGTTCTCGATATAGAGCGCATTCCAGGCACCATGGGCAGCCAGTGTCGTCTGCCACTTGGACAGGGCCTTCTTGTACTTGACCAGGGAAAAAGGCCGGTGGATGTACTCCGTAAACATGCAGTCCGCCATCATATGGTCGAAAGAGATCATCATGTCCAGGGATTTGTTCGGGCCTGTCAGATAGGACAGTGCCGTATCCACCGTGGTCATGGGGGCCTCCCCCACCTGGAAGACATGGTAGGGCTCCACCACCTCGCGGAACTCCCGCAGGTATTCATGGATGTGGGGACCGTCCTTGTAGTGGCGCATGGCGCCCAGATACGGGATGGGCAGTGCGTTGGGCAGTCCCTCCCTCTTGGAGATGAAGGTGATCACATCCTCGCGGAAGCCGTCCACCCCCAGATCCAGCCAGAACCGCATGATGCTCTTGACCTCCTCACGGACCTTCGGGTTGTCCATGTTGAGATCAGGCTGCTTCCTGGCGAATAAATGGAGATAGTACTGGTCGCGCTCCGGGACATACTCCCAGGCCTTGCCCTCAAACAGGGACTCCCAGTTGTTTGGATGGTCGCGCCAGATGTAGTAGTCGCTGTAGGGGTTGTTGCGGCTTTTGCAGCTCTCCACAAACCAGGGATGCTCGTCGCTGGTGTGGTTGACGACGAGATCCATGACCACCTTCAGCCCCAGCTCGTGGGCGCGGTTCAGCACCCGTTTGAACTGGTCCATGTTGCCGTAATCCGGGTGGATGTTCTTATAGTCGGAGATGTCGTAGCCGTAATCCGCATTGGGCGAGGGGTAGATCGGGGAGAACCAGATCCCGTCCACACCCAGGCTTTTGATATAGTCCAGCTTGTTGTACACGCCGTAGAGATCGCCGATGCCGTCGCCATTGCCGTCCATGAAGGAACGGATCCAGATCTGATAGAAGGATTTTTCCCGGTACCAGTCGTCTTTTTCCCCTGTTGTCTCAATATTCGTCGTCATCACCGATCACCTTCCTTGCAAAAGACATAATCCGCTCGCCCGCCTCATCCAGACTCTCGATGAAGGTCTCTGTCACGTCCAGGACATTGGCCCGGTACTCTCTGGCGTCCGACCGCAGTTCATCCACGCTGTCGATGAAGGGCTGGGTCAGGATCTCCCCCTGCTCTCTGATGCGCCGGTTGATCTCATTGGTGCGCGCGGTGAGGTCGAAGAACCAGTCGGAGGCCTTCTTCTCACGGCGCACGAGCTGGCCGTTGCGCTTCTTTGCCAGGAGTTCTTCGTAATAGCCCCGGGCGGTGTGCACCGCGTCGGACCAGGAGATGTAGATCTCGTCCATGGCGTGCTGCCCCACCTCACTCATGGCGGGGATGTCCGGGCCGAGCCGCAACAGCAGCGCAGCCATGGCTTCCGGCGTCTCGTCGATCAGGTAGCCGTTTCGCCCATCGGTGATGCCCTCTGCGGCACAGCTCCCCTTGATCAGGACGGAGGCCAGACCGCAGGCCGCGGCCTCTCTCACGACGATGCCGTTGGTGTCGTAGGTGGAGGGGAACAGGAAGAGATCCGCCCGGGTGTTCCATGCACGCAGGGCCAGCCGGTCATGAACCGCACCGATGAAGAAGACCTTGTGCTGCAGGCCGTAGGACGCCGCCTTCTCCTTCATGGCATCGGCATCCGCGCCGCCGCCGACGAATACCATCCGGAAATCCTGCCCCGCGGCATCCACCTGATGCAGGGCATCGAGGATCAGGGGCAGGCCCTTGTAGGTCATGAGCCGGCCGACGAAGAGATAGACCGGTACGCCCTCCGGGAGATCATACTTGCCGGTGACTGCACGGACGGTCTCCGCTTCTACGCGGCCCTTGGCGAAATCCACGCCGTTATTGACCACGCGGTACGACCCCTCATAGCCCAGGGAGCGGAGGTTCTCTCCCGCGCCGTTGCTGACGGTCCAGACCTCATCGCAGGCAGCGATATTGTCCACCACAGCCTTGATGCTCTCCTTCTGGAGAGCCTTGGCCCGGATGGTACGGGCGATGTCCACATCGAATTTCGTATGATAGGTGAATATGAGCGGTGCCCCCGTCTCATTCCGCAGGAGCCTCGCCATGACGGAGGATACCATGGGGCAATGGGTATGGATGATGTCCGGTTTGAAATCCCGCAGCTCCGTGATGGCCTCATTGGAGAAGGGATTGCCGGTGCGGTAGCCCGCGGTGAAGGAGGCGGTGTTGAGGCTCTGGTAAGGGACGACCTGATAGGGGTAGTCCGAGTAATCCACCCCCGGGTACCGGGGGGTGGCCACGATGGCCCGGTCTCTCTCATCCGCGGTGAGCACCTCGGCGTAGTTCATGACCGTATTGGCCACCCCGTCGATCACCGGCGGAAACGAATCATTCAACAGACAGACATTCATGTATGATGCTCCTTATCTTGTTTGGGCGGGTCATAAAGCCTCTCCTCCACTTGCGAGCAAGCTCGCCGTGGTGTCGGGCTTTTGACCCTGGTATCATCATATTCTATCACATTTGGCCATCCTTTTGTCGGCGTAATCATCTTTGATTTTGTTGTGCAAATATGATATATTTAAGTCGAATTAATACTATTTGCTTTGCATATTCGTATGTGGAGGTGGGATATGGCTGCAACAACCGTAAATTATACCTGTCGTGTTGACACGAATATAAAAGCGCAAAGTGAAGCCGTTTTCAATGAGCTTGGAATGAATCTTGGAACAGCAATAAACGTTTTTTTACGGGAGGCCATACGGGTTGGAGGGTTTCCATTTGATGTTAAACTCAGCAAGCCAAACAAAGAGACACTAGATGCGATCCTTGAGTCCGAGCAGATCATAAAAGATCCGAGTGTTAAAAAGTTTGCGGATGTCAGAGATGCATTAGCGGAGTTAAAAAAGTGAGCAAACAGAAGCAATATAAATATAGCACTACGTGGACATCCAGATTCAAAAGGGATTACAAAAAGGCCATGAGTCGCGGATTGGACATAAGCTTGATTGATGAAGTGATTGTGCTAATTGCTGAAGGAACCAATCAACAGCGGCTGATTGAAGAATATGATGACCATGAACTGAAAGGGAATTGGAAGGGTTATCGCGAGTGTCATATTCTTCCTGACTGGCTTCTTATATACAAGCTGGATGAGGATGTGCTGATTCTGTCACTGACGAGAACCGGCAGCCACAGCGATCTGCTGGGAATATAGGGTACCACCGGGCCTGTCCGCCGGAAATAATAAGCCGGGATTCTCTATCACAGAGATTCCCGGCTTATTGACAATTCCTGACAAGGCGGATGCCGTGTTTATCTGCGGATGGCAAACACCATGTCAAGGGCATAAATCAGGAGCATCGCGATGCCCTCTGTCCGATTGATGCGTTTTCCGGATAGTCCGAAAATAAAAGTGACAGAACTGATACCGATCAGAATTGCCATATCACACAGAGAAGCCATATTCACGGAAACAGGATGAATGGTGGCCGATATTCCCAGTATGAACAGCAGGTTGAATATATTGGAACCGATCGCATTTCCAACAGCCATAGCGGTTTCTCCCTTTCTGGAGGCCACAATGGAGGTGACCAGCTCCGGCAGGGAGGTTCCAATAGCCACGATAGTCAGGCCGATCAGCGTCTCAGACATACCGAAGGCTCTGGCGATCTCCTTTGCGCTTAAAACAACGACCTGTCCGCCGCCGACAATACACGCGATTCCTACAAGGATCAGCAGCAAACTTTTTACAACGGTTGTCTTTTCGGGTGCCGGATCCTCTGTCGGATGCTTTTTCGCATGAATAATCAGAAAAACCATGTAGCAGACAAATATGAACAGAAGCGCCAGTCCTGTCAGACGGTTCACCATGCCAACCACATCTTCCATGGCTGCTGTACGTATCCTGCCGGAGAAAAAAGCGGGAGAACAGGTTGCAAAAAGGGCAAATACCGTCGCCAGAATGGAAACGGGGAAGTCTCTCCTGTTGATCTCATCGTCTACCGGCAGGGGACGAATCACGGCGCAGACGCCAAGGACGCAGAGCAGATTGAAGATGTTGGACCCCACCACGTTGCTCAATGCGATCTCATTGGATCCGCTCAGTGCTGCCACGGTACTGACTGCCAGCTCCGGTGCGCTGGTGCCAAATGCCACAATGGTCAGGCCGATGATAACGCCGGGAATATGGCAGATCGAGGCAAGGGCGGAGCTTCCGTCCACAAACCAGTCTGCGCCCTTGAGCAGTGCAATAAAACCAATGATCAATAGCAGAATATACATCAGTGCTCCTCTCCACCCATCGGGTTCTCATGGAAACGGATCCACCGGTACAGCTTCCAGATGATGACCACCGGAATTGCTGCCAGAACAAATATGGAAGAACCGCCGCCGACAATGCACATGAATGCAAACATGATATAGGTCAGGATCTGTCCCATTACGCCTGCCCTCCCTTCTTCTGTGAGGGATCTGTCTCATTTGATTTCTCGTCCTCACTGCTGCGTGTCATCCGGATATACCAGACCATACCGGCGATGACGAGCAGGACGCACAGACCGAAAATCACATATTCCATTATTTTCATCATAATCTCCTTTCCTGGGAATCCCATTGATTCCCGCACACCAAAATTAGCGCAGGCAAACAACCCCCAAGTTTGGAGGATGTCCCGCGTTCCAGATATTATTTTTCATTATTGGGAAAAGAATTTGTTACAAGTTCTGAACAGTTACGCTTATTTCATGCCGTCCTGATCGTGCAGATAACAGATGATTTTGTTTGAAAAAGGAAGAATACAGCGTCCGGCCAGGGAATCATACCTGCCGTTGTGCAGCAGAAAATCGGCCAGAACAATAAGGAAAAACAGCAGATATTGCAGACGGAGATGGGTGTATCTGCCGGCATCAGAAACCGCCCGGCGGACAGACGCTCTGCCGCGTCTGGAGAATACACCACTGGCTTCCTCCGCGAATGGAATCAGACAGGATGGACGAGCCAGATGGGACTGTGCACTGACGGGCGCACTGCACCCTTCCGCTCCACACGGTGTGGAGCGGTCCATCACCCAGCCAATCTGCTCCTGTATCTGCTCCGTCACACTGTGCCCAACCATCAGCAGGAGCGTGAGCAGCAGGAACAGGGTGAATCGTCTTTTCAATGTTTCAGCAGATTTTCGCATCTCCTGCTATTCCGCCACTATAGTGTCAGTTCCGCCCGGAGGGGGACCGGGGCGGAGGCTGCAGTCGCGCGGACATGGATCGCACCGGGTTCGGTGCGCCGGATATAGGCCACCAGCTCTCCCCGGAAGGTCCGGCGCTGCGGTTTGGTAAAGGAAGTGGTATCCGCCAGATCCCCGCTGTCGAGGCCCATGAGTTCCCCGGCACCCTCCACGGTGACCGCGATCTCCTCCTCTGCACAGCGGACGATCCGGCCCTGTGCATCCGTCAGACGCAGGATCACCTGACAGACATACCCCGGCCTTGCGGCCTCCTCTGCATAGGATTTGCCGGATAGGACATCCTCCGCCTGCCACAGCGTCATCGACAGCGACGTGGCGTGCGCCTCTGCTGCTGCATCCCGTGCGGGATCCAGCAGATCCGCCGCCTCCTGCCGCCAGCACTCTGTGGCGACGTGGGGATCCTGTGCCAGTGCCTCCAGCGCCTCCGCCGTTTCCGCGGCCCAGAGACGTTTCCTGCGGTAGTATTCCGGCTTCGGCAGGCCTGCGGTGGTCAGCAGCCCTGCCGGCGCCCCGTGGACGGGCCAGCCGTGCGCCTCTCCCAGATAGTCGATGCCGGTCCAGAGGAACTGCCCGCAGATGTAATCGTGGTCGATGACCGCCTGCCAGGCCTCCAGACTGTGCCCATTCTCGCTGCCGAGGAAGGTTTTGTCCGGAAACCGCGCGTGATCCGCCTCATAGAACTGTTCTTTGTAATTATATCCCACAACGGACAGGGCATCCACGAAGCCGATATGGGTGGACAGCTCCGGGAACGCAGCTGCCACCGTGGCGGGCCTGGAGGAATCCTCCCCGGCGACGATGTCGACGAGCTTTCTGGCAATGGGAGCCAGGCGCTCCATGTTGGGCTTATTGGGATCATAGCGGCGCTCCGCTGCCGGCTTGTTCGCGTCGTTGTTGCCGGTCATGGTGTCGAAACTGGGATGGCAGTAGGGATCGTTGGGATAGTCGATCTCATTGCCGATGCTGTAGAGGAGGATGGAGGGATGATTCCTGTCCCGGCGCACCATATCGGCGAGATCCCGGGCATGCCACTCCTGCCAGTGCTCATAGCTCCCCTGATGCTTCGGCGGATAGACATTGTGCCCCTGCCACCACTTGTTCTTGGGATTCTCCCATTCATCAAAGGCCTCGTCCATCATATAGAAGCCCATGGCGTCGCAGAGGTCGTAGAGTTCCGGCATATGCGGGTTGTGGCTGCAGCGGATGGCGTTGCAGCCGGCCTCCTTCAACAGGGAGAGCCGTCTCTGCCAGACGGACCGGTCCATGGCAGCACCCAGGACACCGCCGTCGTGGTGGACGCATACCCCCTTCAGATGGGTGCGCTGCCCGTTGACGGACAGACCTTCATTGGGATCAAAGACGACCTCACGGAAGCCGACCCAGGTCTCATCCGTGAGATATGCGCTCTCTTTCTGGTGCTTCGGGAGGTAGCGTGTGACCATCCGGTAGCGGACCGGGTGGTCGGCGGACCACAGACGCACCTGTCTCATGCGCCCCTGCAGGGTGAGCTCCCGGGACTCTCCCGCCGGGATCCGGCAGGTGCCCTGCAGACACAGGCATTCCGCGCCCTCCCCATCGTAGAGCCGGGTTTCTATGGTCAGGGCCTGCAGGGTATCTGTTGTATTGACGGCTGTGTGGAAAACACTGGCCACCGCTCCCGCCGCGGTCTCTCCATCCGGGGAGATCCCGGACAGCTCCGCCGCCTGGAAGAAGATCCCGTATTCCGCGGGATGGACAGGAGCCTCAACGAGGAGCGTGACCTTCCGTGTGATCCCGCTGCCCGTGAACCACCGGGAATCCGCCAGATCCGTATGAGTGACCTTGACGCAGAGGACGTTGTCCGCCTCCTCCCCGAACTGCACGAGCTCTGTCAGATCCAGGGAGAAGGTGGCATAGCCGGAGGGCCGGCCGCCCAGGTAGCTGGAGTTGCACCAGACCCGGGCGTTTTTGTATATGCCATCGAAGACCACCCGGACACAGCGGCCCCGGTACGCCTCCGGCAGACTGAAATGCAGCCGGTACCAGCCGATGCCGCCCGCCAGGTACCCGGTGCCACTGGAATACGCCTGTGAAAAAGGAAGGGACACCGACCAGTCATGGGGCACCCAGACCGTATCCCAGGCGCTGTCGTCATAGCCCCTGTACCAGTAGTCGACGGTATCGTCTGCCGCCATGTCTCCCAGATGGAAACGCCAGTTCCTGTCCAGTTGGATGCGTAAGGTATCGTGCTGCATACGCCTCTCCTTTCCTGATTATTGTTTGACCTTGAACTTCTTGGAGAAGCTGCCGCCCGTGGTGTGTACGGTGATGACGGCCTTGCCGGATTTGTGGGGCGTGAGGACACCGTTGTAATCCACGGACAGAACGTTTGGCTTGGAGGTTTCGTAGCCGGTGATCTGCGCATAGTTCAGGCCCGAGATGGTCAGACGCTGGGAACTGTTCCGCTTGATCTTCTTCTGGTTGGTGATCTCCGGATCGTCCACCTTGACTTCCAGACTGATTACCAGCTGATTGTTGCTGTCATAGCCCTTGATTGTGGCCACACCCGTGCCACGGGCAGTGATTCGGCACTTCTTGCTGCCGTCCTCATTCACCTTGGCGACACCGACATTGCTGCTCTCCCACTTCGACACGCTGGAGCCAGCGGTATAGCTGGCGGTTTTGCCCCACAGCAGGCAGACCGATTTGGATTCGGTGCCGCCGCTGATGGTGACCGTCTGATGCCCGATCTCGGGATTGTCTGAGCCGGTCCCGACGTTGATGGCATAGATGTAGACGGTCTGTTTCCCCCTCGGGTCTACCGGGATCGTCGCCTCGAAGCCATGGTTGTTGCCACAGCCCTTATAGACATTGTTCACATCCGGTCGGCTCACATTGGCGGTAATGGGATAAGCCGGGGTCTTTGTACCGGGATAGGCCGGTCCGCCGACATAGACATGGATGGTGAGGGGCTGGTTCACGTCGTCCCAGTCAAAGGCCCAGCCCCGGACCGTGATGGTGCCGACCCCGCCGGCGACGGAGTCCACATGCCCGATGGGGGTATGGGAATCCGCGTTCCGGACGACGCCGTATTTCAGCGTAGTCAGTTCCGCGTTCCGCTCCGGCGTAGCCGCGGACACAGAGCGGCCCTCCGCCCAGAACCCTGCTACAAACAGGACCACAGCTGCGATAACTGCTGTTATTTTTCTCATAATGCTCTCCCTTCTGTAAATAGGTTACGCCAGCGCCTGGGAGAGATCGGCGATCAGATCCTCCTTATCCTCGAGGCCGCAGGACATCCGTACCAGACCTGCCGGAATGCCGGCTGCCGCAAGCTGCTCCTCCGTCATCTGACGGTGGGTGGAGGTGGCGGGATTCAGCACGCAGGTCCGCGCATCCGCCACGTGGGTCTCGATGGCGCCCAGCCGCAGCTTCTTCATGAACTGCTCCGCTGCTGCCCTGCCCCCGGCGAGCTCGAAGGACACGACACCGCATCCGCCGCCGCCCAGGTACTTCTGCGCACGGGCGTAGTAGGGGTCGCTCTCCAGGCCCGGATAGTGCACGGCCGTCACCTGAGGCTGTTCTGACAGGAACCGCGCCACCGCCGTTCCGTTCTCCACATGCCGTGGCATGCGGACATGGAGGGACTCCAGCCCCAGATTCAGGAGAAAAGCGTTCTGGGGGGACTGGATACAGCCGAAATCCCGCATGAGCTGGGCGGTGCATTTCGTGATGAAGGCGCCCTCTTTGCCGAACTTCTCGGCGTAGGTGATGCCATGGTAGGAGTCATCGGGGGTGGTGAGCCCGGGGAACTTGTCGGCGTGGGCCATCCAGTCGAAGCGGCCGGAATCCACGATGGCACCGCCCACGGCAGCCCCGTGGCCGTCCATGTACTTCGTGGTGGAGTGGGTGACGATGTCGGCACCCCACTCGATGGGCCGGCAGTTCACCGGCGTCGGGAAGGTATTGTCGATGATGAAGGGCACCCCGTGGGCATGGGCCACTTTGGCAAAGAGCTCGATGTCCAGCACCGTCAGGGCCGGATTGGCGACGGTCTCACCGAATACCGCGCGGGTGTTGTCCCGGAAGGCGGCATTCAGCTCCTCCTCCGTGCAGTCCGGCGAGACGAAGGTGACATCGATCCCCATCTTCTTCATGGTCACGGCGATGAGGTTGAAGGTGCCGCCGTAGATGGAGGAGGAGGCCACGATATGGCTGCCGCACTCACAGATGTTGAACAGGGCGAAGAAATTGGCCGCCTGTCCGGAGGAGGTCAGCATCCCCGCCGTACCGCCCTCCAGCGCCGCGATCTTGGCGGCCACATGGTCGTTGGTGGGATTCTGGAGCCTGGTGTAGAAATATCCGGTGGCCTCCAGGTCGAAGAGCTTGCCCATATCCTCCGAGGTGTTGTATTTAAAGGTGGTGGACTGGATGATCGGAATCTGACGGGGCTCTCCGTTGCCCGGGGTATAGCCCGCCTGTACGCATTTCGTTCCGATCTGTGCCTCTGTCTGTCCCATGATTCGTATCCTCCTTTTTATATCATATGGTTATCACTGAATGGTTATTCTTTCTTTTCAGGTTTTTTCATGATCTCCTCCGGGAGGTGCTGCATGATGGTCCGCTCCAGCGTCAGGCCATCCACCGGCTTGGACAGATACCCGTTGAAGCCCTTGGACCTGTAGAAGGCCTCTCCGCCGGAGGTGACATTGGCCGTCAGGGCGTACACCGGTATCGTCGGGTTGATCTCCCGGATCTTGGCCATGGTCTCCACGCCATCCATGCCGGGCATCAGATGATCCAATAATACCACATGGAAGCTGCCGTAGCGTATCTTTTCCAGGCACTCCTCCCCGCTCTCCGCGGTGGTGACAAACACCCGGGTGGCCTTGAGCAGGCCCCGGATCACGGTCAGGTTCATCGGATTGTCATCCACCACGAGGATCTCCGCATCCGGCGCGATGAATTGAGGCACATACGGTCCCGTATACTCCAGATCCTCATGCTCGACGAAGGCACCGATGGGTGTTGCGTCCACGATTTTCTGCCGGACAACCAGTGTGAACTCCGACCCCTCTCCATAGGTGCTCTCACATTTCAGCTCCGCCTCCAATAGCTGTGCGAAGTGATTGGAGATATCCAGCCCCAGACCGGTACCCTGGATGCCGCTGTTCTTCGCTTCATCCAGACGCTCATAGGCGGTAAACAGCCGGTCCATATCCTCCTTGCGGATGCCGATGCCGGTATCCCGCACGGAGAAGAACAGGGTGCAGGTCTCCGCGTCCTGCGACTGCACAGAGGCGGTCAGTGTCACCTTGCCCTCCGGCGTGTATTTCACGGCGTTGGTCAGGAGGTTTAAGAGGATCTGTTTGATCTTGCCGGAATCCCCGAACAGCTTCTTCGGGAGATCGCCGGAGATATTCACCTCGAAGGCCAGATCCTTTTCATTGCTCCGCACCCGGATCATGGAGATAATGGAACGCATGAGCTCATGGGTGTCATAGTCGATCTCCGCCAGTGTCATGCCGCCGGACTCGATCCGTGACATATCCAGGAGGTCATTGATGAGCACCAGCAGGGAATCCGAAGCGGTCCGGATATCCCTGGCATAGCCGGTGACGGCCGTGGAATACTCCTTCGGCACATCTGTGGCATCCTCTCGGAGGATCATCTCGTCCATCCCCATGATGGTATTGATGGGGGTCCGGATCTCATGGGACATGTTGGCCAGGAACCGGGACTTGGCGCTGTTGGCCCGCTCCGCCTCCTCCTTGGCCTGCCGGATCTCCCCATATTGCCTGCGGATGACGGTACCGGAGAGGAATCGCCACACGAAGAGGCCCGCCATCAGGACAAGGAATGCAACGAGCAGGATGCGTACCACCAGCAGCTCCATCAGACGCGGCTTCTTCTCCATAGGGAAGATGTCATCCTGGAGGAGCCTGCCGCTGCCGGTGTCCAGGATCTGGATATGCAGCCGGTACTTGCCGTAGCTTAGGCCGGTATACTCCAGCGTGGTCAGCTTACTCAGGGGGACGTTGATGCCATTGTCATCGCTCCCCTCCAGATAGACCCGGACCAGCGGATTGGTCATGGAGTAGTCCAGTACCGCCGGTGTGATACGGATACGTCCGACCCTGGCAGGCAGGATGTAGGAACCGTCGGCCTCCGGCAGCTGGGGCGTATCATCGCAATAGACAGAGCGGATCCCGACCTTGACTCTGGCGGTCTGTTCAAAGAAATGATTGATATTAACCCGGCAGACACCGGCCCGGCCTGCCACATATAGGTTGCCCTCCGCATCCAGCGCACTGTAGGAGTTGGCGGTGGGGATGCTGGAGAGACCGTTGGCGAGGGTGTAGAGCCTGTAATCCCGGATGTTGTCCTCCAGCATATCCTGCGCAGCCACCGAGTAGAGGCCGTAGGAGGACAGGATCCAGAGATGGTCGTTCTCATCGCAGTAGAGATCGAAATTGTTGTTGTAGGGGAAGGTCATGATGTTGGTGATCACGCCATCCTTCATATATTCAATGGAGTTGGAGGTGATGATCCAGTAAACGCCACGCGCCTCGTCCCTCTTGATCCGGAGGATGACATCGCTGGTGAGGCCGTCGTCCCGTCCGATCCGGGTACAGCCCTGGGCGTCGATTACATAGATGCCGTCGCCGTCCGTGCCGGCGTAGATTTCTCCCTGATCGCCCTCCGCCACGGTGAGGAATACCGTATTGGTGAGACCGTCCGCGTCCGAGAAGGTCCGGACGACCGCATTGTCCCGGATCACGGCCAGACCGTTGTTGGTGCCGGCCAGTACAGAACCGTCCCCGGTGATAACGGTGCACCGGATCTGGTTGTTCTTCAGACCGTCCTCCTCCGTGTAGTTCGTGATGCTTCCGTCTGCGCTCTGGCAGACCAGTCCCAGCCCATTATTATAGGTAGAGATCCACAGATTGTCCGCATCGTCCACGGCCAGGCAGCGGATCCGTGTGCCCTCCAGGTATGCGGTCAGCTCATTCTCAACGACCTGCTGGCTGTTATCCAGGATGCGGAGACCGCTGTCGGTGCCGATATAGAGGAGATCCTGCCGGAGACAGGTGGCATTGACCGTATCTGCAGCAAGTCCCGCCATCTCCGAGATGTTCTGGAAATTGTTGGTGACCACCTTCATCACACCCTGTCTGGAGGAGGCAAACCAGAGATTGCCCTGGTAGTCCGCCGTCATCATATCGATGGAGTGATTCATAGGGAGATGCTCCATTGCATGGAACGTCTGATGCTCATCCAGATATCCCGCCACACTCTCCGAGGTCACCCAGATCCTGCCGCAGGCGGCGCTCAGCCAGTAGACATATTCCACGGGGGAGACAGAAATCTGCTGCAGCTGCGATGCGGACGACCCAAAGGTCCCGTGGTAGATCACATCTGTCTCCGCCCCGAGATAGACCATGCCGGGGGTATCCGGATCCGCACAGAGCGCCGTAATGCTGCCTGTCCCCAGCTCATCTCCATGATAGTACTGCGCCAACGCCCCGTCTTTGATGGAGAAGATATCCCCCTCATAGGTACAGCCGTAGATGCTGCCCTCCGTATCGGCATCCATCCGGACGATGGTGCGGTTGGTGAGCCGCTCATCCTCCAGGAGACGCAGCTGGCCGCTGTGATCCACGTAGGCGATCCCGTTGGTGGTGCCGATGTAGACCGTCCCCTCCGCATCCTCTGCAAAGCTGCGGATCGAGGAAGACGGCAGCCCGTCCCGGTAGGTATAGCGCCAGCTGTTGCCGTCGTCTAAGAGCACCACGCCGTTGTCGTTGGTGCCGACCCAGATCCGGCCCTGGCTGTCCTCAAACAGGGATCTGCCGCTGGTGAGCCCGCCGCTGGCATCCTGCCGTTCGAAGGTGGAGCCGTCGTAGCGGATGACGCCGCTGTAGCCGCCGATCCAGATATAACCGTCGGAGGCAGTAAGGACGGCATTGGCATCCGAGGTGGGCAGCCCGTTGGTCGCGTCATACAGCTCCGCCGTGTAGCCCGCATCCGCCAGCTGACCGGTGACCGCGAATCCGCCGCCGATCTGTATCCCCTCCGCCGGGGCCGGTGCTTCTGTGGCTGCAGCCTGCCCCGCGGATGTCTGAGCGGGGAGAAACGCCAGACACAACGAACAGAGCAGCGTGGCGAGTATTCCTTTTTTATCTTTCCTGATCACTGCGGATAACCTCCGTCACATGTAATGGTATTTGCGTAGGACCTGTTTGACCTCAGGCATCGACTCCAGGAATACCTCCACGCACTTGGGGTCGAACTGCTTGCCGGAGCCCTCCGTGATGATCGCCAGCACCTTGTCCAGCGGGAAAGAGGGCTTATATACGCGCGGTGCGGTCAGCGCATCGAATACATCCGCCACCGCCATCACCCGGGCCGAGAGCGGGATCACCTCACCGGCGAGCCCCTCGGGATATCCCTTGCCGTCCCAGCGCTCATGGTGGTAAGCCGCCATGTTCCGGGCTTCCTTTAAGTAGCTGCCGCCCTGGACCGTGTCGATGGCGTCCTCCATGATCTTCTTACCGGCGGTGGTGTGGCTCTTCATGATCTCGTACTCCTCATCCGTCAGCGGACCGGCCTTATTCAGCACGGCATCCGGGATACTGATCTTGCCCACATCATGGAGAGGCGCCGACATCTCCACATCGGCCATGTACTTGGGCGTGAGCTTATCGGCATAGTACCCCTTGCGCTTGAGCCCCTGCAGAATGATCCGCACATAGGCGGCGGTCTTCTGGATGTGGGCGCCGGTATCGGAATCCCTGTGCTCCACCAGATCCGCCATGGTGACGATCAGGCCGTTCTGCATCTGCGCCGTTGTCTCCGCGTAGTGTCTCAGACTCCGCATCTGATCCGACACATCGGTGGCCATCTGGCAGATGGCGGTATAGAGCTGCTCC
Source organism: Butyrivibrio sp. (assembly GCA_017443695.1). Classification (GTDB taxonomy): domain Bacteria; phylum Bacillota; class Clostridia; order Lachnospirales; family Lachnospiraceae; genus Butyrivibrio. Next base: position 3,503 of record JAFSYF010000158.1, on the reverse strand, counting down.
ATCTCGTCCCCGGTGTGGATGTCCAGGGACTGGAGCCTGCGGACATTATCCTCCAGCTCCTTCTGGTCCGTATTATTACTGGTGAACCGCTCCACCGAGGCAGCCATACTGCCCGTCGGATAGATCAGGAAGACACCGGAGACCCACAGGCCGTACCCCAGGATCAGCACGAAGAAACCGGAGAACAGCAGCACGACCCGCAGGATATAGGCCTTCACATAGTCGGAGAGATAGTTCATGGAGATATCCGCACCCACGTAGGCGACGGTGGTTCCCCGTGCATTGCGGATGGGACTGTAGGCCGTCAGCACCCAGCCGGAGATGTCATTGGACTCGATGGGCTCGATCTCCTCTCCCGCATGCAGTGCCGGGAGGTAGGGCTCAAAAGCCTCCTCAAAGGGGATCCGGTCCCCGGGCTGGTAGGCGGCCATCCCGTCCTCTGCCACCAGATCGAAGATGAAGCGGCAGCCGTCCTGCTCGATCCGTATGACATACAGGTACTGCACGCCCTCGAAGCTGTCCCGGATCCGGTACAGCGCCTCTTCTGCTTCCAGATAGCCCGGTGCGGTCTTGCCCTCTCTCAGCCAGGCGTCGAGCATGTCCGGGTCGAGGGTGGCGGCGGCGAGTGCAGCCGCATGGCCGGCGATCTGGCCGTGGTCCTTCTTCAGATTGTCGAAGTACAGGTTCAGACTGATGAACCCCATGATGATGGTGATGGAGATCACGGTGAACGTCAGCATGATGGTCATCCGCGTCTGCAGCCGCCACCCCCGGGTTTTGGCGGAGTCGGCCCGGATCTCACGGATCTCCCTGCCGGTCAGCGGCTTCTGCCGCCAGCCGCCGTTGTGGATGAGCGTTTTCGTACCAGCCGGAACCAGACGGACGGCCAGGAACCCGATCCCGGCGGCGATGCTCTTGTCCACCAGGTTCAGGAAAAAATTTGCCAGCATGAAATACAGGGAATACCGCAGACCCTCCGAGCTTCCGGCCAGCAGGGTGGCCGCATCGTCCAGCTCCGCAAAAGGTGCCTCCTTCAGCGCCCACTGGAACAGGGTGCCCAGCCCGCCGCCGTACAGCGCTAACAGCAGCGCATAGACGGGGATCAGGATCCGCCTGCGGAAGAGCTGCTTCCGCACGAACCAGGCAGTGGTCAGCGCGATGGCCACACTGATCGGTGCGAAATACAGGGAATAGGCATTGTAGAAACTGGCGATCAGATTCGTCGCCACGGCCACGATGAGCCCGGGGAAGGCCCCGCCCAGTGCGGTAGCAAAGATCGTGCCGGCCGTGTCCAGATAGAAAGGCAGCGCCAGCCGCTGCATGATATAGGACAGGCCGACATTAACGATGATCCCCAGGATCACCGTCAGAACACGCAGCAGGCTGGACTTATCCAGCTTGTGAGACCGAGCTTTCAAGAAAACGCCTCCCTGATACACAAAAATCCATGGTAATTATACCATTTTTCAGGGAGGTGTTGTATGATATTTGCAATAGATTTGCTGGAGGGAAGCCCATTTCATCAGTGATCGTCTGCCAGCATGGCCTCTCTCAACGTACAGTACATATTCTCTCCCTCCATATATGTATCGAATGTACCAACTACACAGATGATATCTCCCTCCTTCGGATAGTCCTCTGGATATGAGTATTCATCTGTAAGTATGAATTCTATTCCTTGGGAACAGCAGGCTGTAGCATCAGAAATGAGGCATGCAAAATAATTATTTCCTGTACTTTCATCGTAATACGGGACAAACTGCCCCTTCATTTTCACTGTCTTACCTTTGTAATGATCCGGATCAACCATCATATTATATACTTCTGCGTAAACCATCGTACTGGATAAGACGGTAAGATCCACATCCACTCCGGGGGCAGCAGTTTCTTCAGGTATCTCCTGGAAAAGAACCTCGTCCACGCTGCCAGGGGTCTTAATTTCCCTCTTGTTCCCGACATTGCCGTCTTCGCAGCCTGCTGTTATCAGTGCAAAGCTTATTGCAAGCATGAAACAAACGATGCTCTTTCTCATGCCCGGGCACCTCCAAACACTGCTCCCGCACAATAACAAATGCCAAAAGCAACAACATTGGCAGCAACGATGGTGGATCCCACTGGCGTACCTGCAAGGATGGATATCATCATTCCCAGAAACGCACATATCACCGACAGGACTGCTGAAGATATCGTAACCATCTTGAAACTGCTGAAAAGCCTCATTGCTGATAAGGCGGGAAATATCACAAGCGCGGATATCAGGAGTGAACCCACCAGATTCATGGCAAGCACGATGATCACAGCAATGACCACGGCGATAAGCAGATTATAGGAAGCAGCATGGATTCCAGTCGCTCTTGAAAAGTCCTCATCAAAAGTCACAGCAAAGATCTTGTTATAAAACAGTATGAAGATGATGACAACTGCCAGGGCCAGTATGACACAAAGCCACACTTCACTGCCTGTCAGGGTAAGGATAGATGTTGACCCGAAAAGAGTGCTGCAAACATCCCCAGTCAGGTTAGATGAGGTAGAGAAAAGATTCATCAAAAGATATCCAAATGCAAGTGCTCCGACAGATAACATGGCAATAGCAGCATCGCCCTTGATCTTTGTATTCTGCCCTGTCCTTAATAACAGAACCGCACAGATCACCGTCACAGGAAGAATGAGGATCATTTTATTTGTCAGGTTCAGAACAGTCGCAATCGCCATCGCCCCAAAGGCCACATGGGACAGTCCGTCTCCGATAAACGAAAACCTTTTCAGAACAAGGGTGACACCAAGCAGCGATGAGGATAGAGCGATCAGCACGCCCACGATCAGTGCATAACGAACAAAAGGGTATTGCAGATACATTATGATTTTTTCAAGCATCTTCTTTTTCCACCTCCCCATCGTACTGCTTCAGAAAAACCTTCCCGGCATCACTCTTAAGGTATTCATCCCTGATTCCAAAGAACATCCTGTCACCGATATGCAGGATGTGGCTTGCATATCGTACAGCCGCAGAAATATCATGGGAGATCATGATGATGGTGATTCCGTCCCTGTTGATCTTTTCGGTCAGAGCATACATCCCTGCTGTAACATTCGGATCAAGGCCTGCTACCGGCTCATCAAGGAGAAGGATCTTTTGTGTAGCGCACAGCGCTCTGGCAAGCAGTACCCTCTGCTGCTGTCCGCCTGACAGTTCTCTGTACGGGCGGTCCCTGAGATCCATAATGCCCATGCGCGCCATATTTTCGAAGGCCAGTTCTTTTTCCGCCCTGTTATAGAAAGGACGTAGTCCGCATCGTCCCTGGCATCCGGAGAGAACGATCTCTCTGACAGATGCCGGGAAGTCTTTCTGAATGACCGTTTGCTGGGGAAGATATCCGATTTCATTGGCTTTGAGTCCGTCACCAAATTGTATCTGCCCGCTTATAGGAGACCTTAGCCCCAGCAATGTCTTCATGAGCGTGGATTTCCCCGACCCGTTTTCTCCGACAATGCACAGATAATCT
>JAFSYF010000157.1 GCA_017443695.1 Butyrivibrio sp. | reverse complement strand
ATCGCCGTGGCCGATTCCTATGATGCCATGTCGAGTCACCGCAGCTACCGTAGTCCTCTCCCGCAGGAAACCGTCCGTGCTGAGATTGAGAACGGCATGGGGACCCAGTTTGACCCGAAATTTGCACGCATCATGCTCGAGATGATCGACGAGGATCCGGAATATAAGATGAAAGAAGAATGACCCTCTGGAAGGTGTTAAGATGAATGAGAATCTGAAGCAAAACGACCTGTTCAATGCGTCGCATATGGTGATTCTGATCTGCTACACCATATTCTCCACCATACTGATCGGGGAATCGCTCCTGCTTGGTTGGGAGCGCTGGGCGGTGGTCCTGATCATCGTGGGGGTCGTAACGGGGTGGATCGTCCATATCCGGCAGAATCTGAGTGAGAGTACCAGACTCTGGGTCTACTCCATGATGATGATGGCCACTTTTTTCTTCTACGGTATGCATAGGACCTCCACCTTTGATCTCTGTGCCGTCATGGGCTCCGTGATCATGATCTACACCATGACCGGCGTGGAGGCACTCGTCTGGGTGTGTCAGATCACCTATTATTTCACCTTTGCCTATGACATCGTCGGTATGATTCTCGCAGGAGAGCCCTTTGACTCCCTGGTGATCACGAGATCCATGCTCCATGTCGCGCTGATCACCATGGTGGGATGGGTGGCCAGGGTCATCATCGACCGGTGGCGTATGGTCCTGAATAAGGTGGGTAACGAATCTGATGTGCTGAAGGCTCAGATCCAGCGACTGAACGACTTCCTTGCTAACATCTCCCATGAGATCCGTACCCCGATCAACGTGATCAGCGGTCTCATCGGGATCTGTATCAAGAATGAGCAGGACGATGAGATGCGGGCGGATCTGGAATCCATCGGGGAGGCGGGTCAGCGGGTTGGCAATCTCATCGGGGATATCCTGGACTACTCCGAAATCGATATGGACAAGTTGGTGGTCAATGAGGAGAATTACATGCTCTCCTCCCTGCTGAATGATATCGTGATGGAGATCGCCCCGCACCGTGCGGAGAACATCGAGCTGGTCATTGACGTGGATCCGGCCATCCCTTCGGTGATGAAAACGGATGTGGTCAAGCTCAAAAAAATCATTCACCATCTGATCGACAACAGTATGAAATATACGCCGGAGGGCGGAATCTATGTACATCTCACCAGCGAGGAACGGGAGTACGGGATCAACCTCTGTGTCGAGGTGACCGATACGGGCATCGGTATGGTTGCCTCTGAAGTGGATAATGTGTTTGAAGGCTTCTATCAGGCGGATTCTGGACGGAGCAGATACGCCAGCGGTCTGGGCCTGGGACTGTCCATTGTGAGCGGCTTCATCAGGAGCCTGAACGGATTTCTCACGCTGGAGAGCAAGCCGGGAGAGGGCACCTGTGTACGCGTCAGTCTCCCCCAGAAAGTGGTGGACGAGCAGCGCTGCATGAGCCTCAGAAACGCAGATGAATTGAGCCTGGGCGCCTATCTGCATTTTGAGAAATACAGTGATCCGAATGTCCGGGTCTTCTACAATGCGATGGTCAGGGATCTGGTGATCGGCCTGGGGGCCAGAATGCAGCGTGCGGACAATCTGGAGGGCTTCAAGCGGATTGCGAAGATCACGCATTTCTCCCATGTATTCGTCGGAAAAGAGGAGTATGAGGAGGATCCGGATTTCATGGAGGAGCTGGCAAAGGAGACCCTGGTGGCCGTCATTGCGGACTACTCCTTTGAACCCCGTAAGGATACAAATGTCAGGATCATGCGCAAGCCATTCTATTGCTTCCCGGTGATCTCCTTCCTGAATACGAAGCTGGGAGACCTGGAGGATGAGGGCGGCAGACTCTATGCCCGCGGTGTCAGGGCACTGGTGGTGGATGATGAGCCGATGAACCACATGGTGGCCCGGGAGATCTTCACCGAGTATGGTATGGTGGTGGATAAGGCGATGTCTGGTATGGAGGCGCTCAGCTACATGGAGAACAATGATCCGGATATCATCTTCATGGATCATATGATGCCCGGGATGGATGGCGTCGAGACCATGAAACGGATCCGGGCGAAGCTCGGCAAAGAGCGGAAGGATATCCCCATCGTCGCACTCACGGCTAACGCAACCAGTACGGCGCGGGAGATGTTTATGCGAGAGGGCTTCGACGGATTCATTGCCAAGCCCATTGAGCTTGTGGAGCTGGAACATGTGCTGAAGAAGGTGCTTCCGAAATCCATGCTTTCGGTGGAGAAGCCGGAGACCCTGCAGGTTGAAAGGAAAGCGGCGAAGGCGGGAAAGCCTGAGAAAGCAGTGGAGACTGCAGAGGCAGAGAAGGAAACGGAGACTGCTGCCGATCCGCTGGTACAGGCGCTGGAGGCCCTCGGCGTGGATGTGGATGCCGGCCTGCGCTATTGTCAGAACGACCGCGGTTTCTACGAGGAGCTGATCCTGCAGTACGCAGGGGACGCCGCGGAGAAACGGGCCAATGCGGAGAAATATCTGCAGGAGCACAATTTGAAGCAGTATGAGGTGCTCATCCACTCTGTCAAGAGCTCGTCCAAGATGATCGGCGCCATGACGCTGTCCGAGCATGCCCGTCTCCTGGAGAAGGCGGCTGAGGAGGGGGACGAGGCTGCGGTTCGAAACGGCCACAATGAGGCCATGTCGGAGTTTGAGGCGCTGTCCGTCACGATCCTGCGTCAGCTGGGTGCGGAAGCGCCCGCGCCCAGTGCCGGCCCGGCATCCTCCGGAGACGTGATGGAATTTGGCGCGAATGACGGCGTGATGGAATTTGGTCCGGCGCAGGAAACGGAAGCCTCCGGAGACGGGATCATGGAATTCGTCCCGGCGGAGGAGCAAACAGACCCGGTCGGAGACGGGATCATGGAGTTTGAGCCGGAAGAGGTGCTCTCATGAATAAGGGGAAGAACAACAGGATCAGTGAAGAACTTCTGATCAGGGTCTATGCGTCCACGATGAAGCTCTCCATCATCGCACTCTTCGTTATGGAGGCGCTGGAGTTCTTACTGCTTCTGATGACCTTCGTCAATCCCGCCTATTACGGGGACTACCTGACACGGTACCGGATCTGTTATGTGCTGGCGCTGGTGGCAGTGACGATCAGTATTGCCATGAGTCTGTATATCCGGAAGGATATGCAGAACCGTTACAGAATCCTGAAGGTTGCCTATCCGGTGGCGGCGCTGTTCTTCTTCATCTGGATCGGCTTCATAACTTATACGGACGCGGTCATCAACGGCCAGGTGGATCCCACGGCATACATGACCTTTGCCTTGTCCGTACCGCTGTGCTTCTATATGCAGCCCCCTGTTTTCTGCGCGATCTCCGTGGTGGGGGATCTGATGCTGCTGCATGTGACGGCGCTGCAGGCGGGGACGGCCACCACGCTGCCCAATCTCATATTTTTCTTCTCCTTCCAGCTCATCATGGGGATCAGTGTCCTGCGGATGAAACACAATCTGACCGCGCAGATCCTGGAGACCGAGGGACAGAGACAGGAGATCGAGGATCTGTCCAAGGCACAGAGCAGCTTCTTCTCCAATATGAGTCATGAGATCCGTACGCCCATCAACACGATCATCGGATTTAATGAGATGATCCTCAGGGAGAATGCTTCGGAGGAGATCAATGAGAATGCGGAGAATATCCAGTCTGCCAGCCGGATGCTGCTGCATCTGATCAATGACATCCTCGATATGTCCAAGTTCGAATCCGGCCAGATGCAGCTGACGGAAACGGCCTACCATACGGGAGATATGCTGTCCGATATCGTGGGGATGCTGTGGATCCGCGCACGTGAGAAGAATCTGGACTTCCGTGTGGATATCTCGCCGGATCTGCCCTCGGAGCTCATGGGAGATGAGATGCGGATCAAACAGATCCTGGTCAACGTGCTGAACAATGCGATCAAGTACACCAGGGAAGGATCTGTCCGGCTCTCTGTCCAGTGCGAGCGGGACGGTGCAGGCGGTGTGGTGGTCTCCTATTCGGTCAAGGATACCGGCATCGGCATCCGTAAGGAGAGCATCCCGTATCTGTTTACGGCCTTTAAGCGGGTGGATGAGGACAAGAACAAGTATATTGAGGGAACAGGGCTTGGTCTTTCCATTGTGAAGCAGTTCGTGGATCTGATGGGCGGCAAAATTACGGTCAACAGCGTTTATACCAAGGGGACCACCTTCGTCATTGAGATCCCGCAGCGGATCGTCAATAATGATACCATTGGCGAGATGGATATGGAGAAGCGGCGGGAGAGCAAGATGAGCCAGCCCTATATGGAATCCTTTGAGGCGCCGCAGGCCAGGGTGCTGGTGGTGGATGATACCCCGGCTAACCTGCTGGTGGTGACGAAGCTCCTGAAGGATACGAAGATCCAGCTCACAACGGCAGCCTCCGGTGAGGAGGCGCTGCGGAAGACACAGTTCGAGCCGTACCATGTCATTCTGATGGATCATAAGATGCCAGGTATGGACGGTATCGAGTGCCTGCACGCGATTCGTTCACAGGCAGGCGGCTACTGCAGAGAGTCCAAGATCATCGCGTTGACGGCCAATGCCGGCAGCGATATGGAGGCAATGTATGAGCGGGAGGGTTTTGATGGTTATCTGATAAAGCCTGTCACCGGAGAGGAACTGGAGAAGGCACTCTGCCGGACGCTGCCCAGAGATCTCGTGACGGTGACCGGCTCCGCGAAAAATCTGGTGGAAGAGAGCACGGCGTGGATCAGTACACACAAGAAAAAAACGGCAATACGGGTCACGACGGAAAGTGTGGCGGATATCCCCGCAGAACTGCTGAAGCGGTATGACATCAACACGATTCCCCATATGGTTCGGACAGAGTTCGGACTGTTCAAGGATGGGACGGAGATCGACACCAGAGGGCTTCTGGCGCTGATGCAGGATCCGGATGCGCAGATCAGGACGATGTCACCAAACATAGAGGATCATGAGAGATTCTTTTCAAATCAGCTGGATGAGGCGAACAACATCATCCATGTCTCAATTTCCGACCGGGTGGGGGAAAGCGGCTGTATTGCGGCGCGTAAGGCAGCAGACGGCTTTGAGAATGTGTGGGTCGTGAATACGGGCCATCTCTCCAGCGGCCAGGGACTGATGGCCATCGAGGCGGCCAGGCTGGCAGGGGAAGGACTGTCGCCGGAGGCGATCGTCTCGAATATGGAGCAGATGCGGGAACATGTGCATACCAGCTTCATTGTGGATACGCTGGATTTTCTGGCCAGACAGAAACAGGTCAGCCAGCGGATCGCGCGTATTGCGGGTGCCTTCACCGTCCATCCCGTGCTGTCTCTGAAGAAGGGCAGGATGGTGGTGACAAAGCTCTATCTGGGTTCCAGGGAGCGCGCCTGGGGGCGGTATATCACTTCCGTATTCCGTGTGCCGGGTGAGATCGACAGACGGATGCTGTTCATCACCTATGTGGGTATGACTGCAGGCGAGATCGAGAAGGTGAGGCAGATGGCGGAGAGCATACTCCATTTCGACGAGGTATACTGTCAGAAGGCATCACCGGCAGTCGCTGTCAACTGCGGCCCCGGCACCTTTGGCCTGCTGTTCTTTACAAAATATGATACGTGATATACTGCGTATCAAGGATGACTGTGCGCCCTTCGATCCGGGGGCCTGGAGACAGATGACCAGGCCGGAGGATCCCTCAAGGAATATCGGGATCCGTGTTGTATTCGAAACCGCCCGGGAGGTACAGTAACAGAATATACTCGGTCTGAATGTTCTGACAGTGAGGCTGTAATCGCACACTTCGCCTGTCAGACGTGGATATAAACAAAGAAAGGGGACTATCAATGGACACAAAAAAGGTAACTATCGACGATGCAAAATCGCTCGGGACAGCGAGAATGCTGATTCTCGGGCTACAGCACATGTTTGCGATGTTCGGCGCAACGATCCTTGTACCGATCCTCGTCAATTCCTATTTCCACGGGGAGGGGCTCTCGGTACAGGTGACGCTGTTCTTCGCCGGAATCGGGACGTTGTTCTTCCACATCTGTACGAAACTCAAGGTGCCTGCATTCCTGGGTTCCTCCTTCGCATTCCTGGGCGGATTCGCGACGGTGGCGGAGCTGAATGTCGGCCCTTTCGCGGGGATGAGCTATGGGGAAAAATTGCCTTATGCCTGCGGCGGTATCGTGGTGGCCGGACTTCTGTATCTGGTGCTGGCGCTGATCATCTGCCTGGTGGGTGTGCAGCGTGTCATGCGCTTCCTGCCGCCGGTGGTGACGGGACCCATTATCATCTGCATTGGTTTGTCCCTGGCGCCCTCTGCCGTGAGCAATGCCTCCACCTGCTGGCCGTTGGCGCTCATCGCGCTGTTGGTGGTCGTCATATTCAATATCTGGGGAAAGGGGATGTTTAAGATCATCCCGATCCTGATGGGTGTTGTGATCTCCTATCTGTGCGCGCTGCTGATGCATGGCCTGGGCATGACGAATGCGGACGGAAGCCCGATCCTGAACTTTGCGCCCATCGCCGAGGCGGGCTGGATTGGTCTGCCGCCCTTCCTGATCGCCAAGTTCGATCCGACGGCGGTGTTGGTGATGGCACCCATCGCGCTGGCAACGATGATGGAGCATATCGGCGACATCTCCGCGATCTCAGCGACGACAAAAAAGAACTTCATTGAGGACCCCGGTCTGCATCGGACCTTGCTGGGAGATGGTCTGGCAACCTCCATTGCGGCCATGTTCGGCGGCCCCGCCAATACAACCTACGGTGAGAATACCGGCGTTCTGGAACTCTCCCGTGTGTTTGACCCGAAGGTGGTGCGACTGGCGGCCTGTTACGCCATCATTCTGAGCTTCATTCCAAAGATGTCGCAGGTGATCGGAACGATGCCGTCTGCCATTATCGGCGGTATCAGTTTCATCCTCTATGGAATGATCTCCGCCATCGGTGTCCGCAACATCGTGGAGAACAAGGTGGATTTCACCAAGTCGAGGAATCTGATCATCGCTGCGGTGATCCTGGTCTGTGGACTTGGATTCACCAATGGCCTGACCTTCCAGGTGGGCGGTACCTCCATCACGCTGACAGCACTGGCGATCGCAGCCATCGCGGGAATCCTCTTAAATGCAATTCTGCCGGGCAATGACTATCAGTTCGGTCAGAATCCGGAAGGAGATGCCAACCGCGGCCTGCATTTCATTCAGAAATAAGAGAGAAGAAACTTGAAAAACACAGACACAAAAAGGAAGGAATTTCTGTGGATCGCCGGGGGGAGCACACTGCTGTTCCTCCTGCTGATCCTTCTGGTACGTACCGTGGATGTGGCAGCCATCGGTCCGGAGGGAACGAGCATCGGCCTGTCTCATCTGAACAGAGCGGTGCATGAGGCGTTTGTCTATCGGCCGTTCTGGTATGCGTTGACGGAGTACCTGTGGTATGTTGCGCTGCTTGTTGCCGCGGGATTCGCCGGGATGGGCCTGTTACAGCTCATCCGCCGGCGCAGCCTGCGCAAGGTGGATCGGCCCATCCTCGCGCTTGGGGT
>JAFSYF010000156.1 GCA_017443695.1 Butyrivibrio sp. | reverse complement strand
GCGCTCCCCGTGGAGTCCTGTCCGCGCTCCTCACGGTTCAGGGAGACCTCCAGTCCGACGATCTCCACCGCTGCCTGTGCACGCAGGATCGGCACAGTCTCCTCCATGGATTTGCCGGAGGTGGTCACATCCTCAACGATCAGCACGCGGTCGCCGTCCTTCAGCGGGCTTCCCAGCAGGATCCCCGCATCGCCATGATCCTTAATTTCCTTGCGGTTGCTGCAGTAGCGGACCTCCATCCCATAGAGATCATACAGCGCTTCCGCCGTGATCACAGACAGCGGAATCCCCTTGTATGCCGGCCCGAAAACCACATCGAATGCCGTACCGTAGGTATCATGGATCGCCTGCGCATAGAACTGTCCCAGGCGCCTGAGCTGTGACCCTGTCACATATGCCCCTGCATTCATGTAGAAGGGAGACTTGCGGCCACTCTTCAGTGTGAACTCTCCGAACTTCAGTGCACCGGCCTCCAGCATGAACCGGATGAATTCCTGCTTGTACCCCTCCATCATCTGCCCTCCAGCGCCTGCGCGATATCCTCGCGCATATCCACCACTGCCGCGCGGGCCGCCTGGCCCACATTGCCGCTGTCCCTGAACCGCTCATCCTTCTGCCAGGCAGCGATGATGCCGCGGGAACTGTTGACGATGGCCCCCAGACCGTCCGGACGGAAGAAATGCACCAGATCCGATCCCTTGCCGCCCTGGGCACCATACCCCGGCACCAGGATACACGCATGAGGCATCAGCTCCCGCAGAATCCGCCCCTGCTCCGGATAGGTCGCACCGACCACCGCGCCCACATTGCTATAGTCCCCATCCATGGAGGACGCACCCCAGTGCTCCACCATCTCACCCACCAGCTCATACAGCGGGCGGTTTCTGCCGCTGGTCTCATCCACCACCAGACGGTCCTGGAACTCCCCGCTGGAGGGATTGGAGGTCTTGACCAGTACGAAGATCCCCTTATCCTCCCGGGCGCAGACATCCACGAAGGGCTGCACGCCATCGGTGCCCAGATAGGGGTTGACGGTGACGAAATCCGTCTCAAATCCCGTGACATGCGCAGATCCATCACCGACCGCCGTCTTTCCGAGATGTGCCTCCGCATAGGAGGCGGAGGTCGATCCGATGTCCCCGCGCTTCACATCGCTGATCACGATGAGCCCGTGGCTGCGGCAGTAATCCACCGTCCGCTTATATGCCCGCAGGCCCTCCAGACCGAACTGCTCGTACATGGCGATCTGTGGTTTCACGGCCGGGATCAGATCCATCACATGATCCACGATCTCCCGGTTGTACAGCCAGAAGATCTCCCCTACCGCCTCCGCGGTTTTGCCGTACTCCGCCAAAACCGGCTTCTTGATTCGATCCGGGATATAATCCAGCTTGGGATCCAGACCCACCACGATGGGTGCGGTCTCCCGGATCCGTTCATTCAGCTTCGCAATCATGTCTCATCCTTCTTTTTAAAAAAAGCCTGCACCTCACCGATCAGCTGTTCCCTCGGCATGGATTTCAATAATACACCATCCGGTCCCAGCCGCCAGAGGATCTCCAGCTCCTGTTCATCGTTCTTGCCGGTGAGGAAGATCACCGGAATCCCCCGGGTTCCCTCCTGGCTGCGCAGCGTCTTGAAGACCTCCACGCCATCCATCTCCGGCATGCGGTAATCCAGAAGAATCAGATCCACCTGTCTGCCCTGGAGAAAATCCATCGCCACCCTGCCGGAGCCCGCCATATAAACACTGTATGCCTCGCCCAGCCAGGTCTTGATCATCCGCAGCATCGTTCCGTCATCATCCACCACCAGGATCGTATGGCGCTGGGCATCCGACGAATCTCCCTGTGCAAAGACACTCTCCAGTGCATCCGCCAGACGCTGCGTATCCAGCGGCCGTCCGAACACCGCGGTGATTACCTCCTGCGGCACAACAACCGCCGCTGCCGAGATCTCCGCCTCATTTCCCACCTCATAGAAGGGAATGCCCGCATCTCTTGCAACTGCGGCCGCCGCTGTCAGCGCGCTCTCTGCCGCCGCCGCGTCCATATCCCCGAGGTACAGCACAATGGCACCGGGCTCCCGGGTGGTTCCTGTCTCCGTAATACCTGCAGCATCCCAACTGCTGCGCAGCACAGTAAAGCCTCTTTTCTCAAGGCCCCGCGCGGCGGTATTCGCCATAAAACTCTTTTCGTTGCTGATCAGAAAGACGCTCTTATTCATGTCCTTATAATAGTTTCAACAAGGCCTCCGTGTCAACAGCGGCCAGGGCCTGCTTGATACCGGTCATCCTGCCGCGCTGCTCGGCCGGGATCCGGTAATCCGAAAGCTGCTTCAGGATCTCATCTGCCTCATCAAACAGTCCGGCCTCCACACACTCACGCATTCCGGCGAATGCCTGCTCCAGCTCCTCTGCCGGGATCTCCGGCTTATCCGCTGCGGCCTCGTCCTCTTTCTCCTCCTCCCGTTTGATCAACGGCAGAATCCGCTGATTATAGCTGCGGTACAGTTCCAACAGATCCGGCGTCAGGCGCTTCAGCTCCTCCACATTCTGCTCTTCCCCGCAGGCCTCCAGATGAGCCGCTTTGCCGGAGAGCTCCGCCGCGCCGATGATACGGGACGAACTCTTCAAACCATGTACTTCGATGGTGTAATTCTTGATGTCCCCATCCTTCAGCAGCTGTTCAATGGTGTCCGCCCGCTGATCAATGCCCATATAGAAGTTGATCAGCGCCTCCTTCAGCAGCAGAGGACCGCCACAATTACGCGCGCCTTCCGGTGCATCGATACCGGGCAGCTTCAGCAGGAACTGTACCATCTCCGCCGCCTCCGGTCCGCCCATACTGGCCGCAATCGCGTCCTTATCAAAGTCCGGATCCCCCTCATGAATGATCAGAGACTGGGGCAGGAAGCGCATCAGAATGTCCTCCATCTGCCCCGGATCCACTGGCTTGCTCATGAACTCATCAAAACCCTCCTCCAGGAAGGTCTCCCGTACACCCGACAGCACATTCGCCGTCAGTGCGATGATGGCCGTATCCTTGCACGGATTCCCCGGCAGTGCGCGGATCTCACGGAAGGTCTCTATACCGTCCTTGCCCGGCATCCGGTGATCCATGAAGATCACATCATAGTGCTTCTCCTTGACGAGCTGGATGGCCGCGTCACCACTGTCCACTGTATCCACCTGCATCAGGGTCTGTCTGAGCAGTCCTTCCACCACCTTCAGATTGACCAGCGTATCATCCACCACCAGCAGATGCGCATCCGGTGCCTGGAATGTGGTATGGAACCGTATGCCGCCTGGCGGTCCTCCGGGCGGTCCGCCGGCGGGCGCGGCGCCCGGTCCGCCCTTCATGTCCACCTGCACAATGCCGATGGGCTCCCAGGATCGGACACGCTGTACCACCTCAAAGGAGAAGATGGAGCCCTCGCCGTAGGTACTCTTCACCTGCAGCTCCGTATTCATCATGGACAGAATCCTGCGGACGATATTCAGTCCCAGACCGGTTCCCTCAATGGTGCGGTTGCGTTTCTCATCCACGCGCTCAAAGGGTTCAAACAGACGGTTGAGGTCCTCCGCCTTGATGCCGATCCCCGTATCCGTCACGGTCACACGCAGGCCGATATGTTCCTCATCCACCTTACGATAGGTGGCCGAGAGCGTCACTGTTCCCTCCTCCGTATACTTTACGGCATTGGTCATCAGGTTGGTGATACACTGCTTGATACGGATCTCATCACCGAAGAGCGCCCGCGGGGTCTCCGGGTTGATCAGTGTCTTCAGCTCCAGACCCTTGTCGGCAGCGCGGGTGGTAGCCATCCCGACGACCTCCCGGATGATCGCGGACAGATCATACTCCACCGGAATGATCTCCATCCGGCCGGATTCGATACGGGAGAAATCCAGAATATCGTTAACCAGGGACAGCAGGGTCCGGCCGGCGCTCTGGATGCTGTTGGCATAGCTTAAGATGGTGGGTTCGAGACTCTCCCGCAGGATCATCACATTGAAGCCCAGCATGGCATTGATGGGCGTGCGGATCTCATGGGACATATTGGAGAGGAAATTGGACTTGGCCTCACTGGCCGCCCGTGCGATCCGCAGATCCTCCTCCAGCTGTTTCTGGTGCTGCAGGGCCCAGACGTGCCCCACCGATACTTCGGTCGCCTGGACAAAGGCTTTGAACAGAGCCTCTGTCTCATCTCCATTGTGGATATCCAGTGCGCGGAACATATCCAGCGCCCGTTCCAGTTCTTCCGGATCCGTGGATTCGATGATTCCCTGCACGCCGTCCGCCATCCGGACAATGGGCCGGGCGATCCTGTGCTGGATCACGGTATTGGCGAAGATCGCCGAGGGAATGATCACCGTCAGCACCAGCATCACCAGCTTCACATCAAATGCCAGCAACTCGTTGACATTGTTCAGTTCAATCCCCAGGGCCGGAAGCTCCCGCAGGATCCCGCTGACCTGGTGCTCCAGCTCCACGGTTGTCCACAGATTCCAACTGTTCATGCTGTGTGTCTGTACGGATTGCGTCACCTCGTCCCGCAGCATGGCAAAGAACAGCCCGGGCACCAGCGTATTGGACAGCAGCACGGCAAAGATGCCCATGGTAAACACCAGCAGGATGATGAATATGGTGGTATTGTGCCCCAGTCTGGATCGCCGGATCATCAGCTTCTGCGTGATGGCCGGCTCCGGCTCCTCCATATAATACTGTGCGCAGTAGAAGAGATCGCGGACGCGGTCAGAGGTTTTGTTGAAAATGAGCCATAGGATCAGGGTGCACAATAACACTTCCGGCAGCTCTGTGACAAAATAATTCAGAAAACGGCGGAACTCCGAAAACCCCAGCCCGGCCGCCATTCCCAGAAAACCGCCCCAGATGGGTCCCATCTGTATTGCAGGCAGGATGATGGCAATGCGGAGACCTTTGCCACGGTAGCAGCCGTAAAGTGACAGATAGTAACAGGTCGTACCGGCCATGAGATAGGTGACGCTCATCCAGGCCAGCTCCGGGTGACAGATCACATGATAAAGGAACAGCAGGCTCCCTGTGACTGCTACCGGGATCCCACCGCAGAGGGCGCCCACCAGCATCATCGGTGAGAAGTTCATGAGCGACAGCATCACCGCCTTCAGGGTGGACAGCTCTCCTATGGCATCGATTCTGGCGGTGGAGCTCGCAGTCATGATCAGGGCGAACAACATCAGCAGCCCACAGATCAGCCGTCTCTGCCAGATCATGTGACCGCTCTCTATCCAGCCCCAGATTTTGGTTTCGTTATTCTTTGACCCCATCTGCTCCCAATGACCAGAATAAGCGCTGCGTGATTTGTCTGCCGAATGGCGGATGATCTCTGAAACGAGCGAACCGGCCCGACTACTGTGAAAGGAGAGTCGATCCCCATGCCGATCCGCTACTTCGCATCATACCAATACAGCATTGATTATAACACAAGATATGGTGATGTCAATGGGGGTTGGTACCATATCTATTGTTTACTTGTTACTGTACCAGGGGGAAGCGATTGGTCAATTCCCCGATCATTGCCCGCACGCGGTCATTATCCGCACCTTTGGATTTGATCACGGTGGCAATGGCCTCCGCTACCGTATCCATCTCCGCCTCCTTGAAGCCCCGGGTGGTCACCGCCGGTGTCCCGAGACGGATCCCGCTGGTGACGAAGGGAGATTTCTGCTCGTTCGGAATGGTATTCTTGTTGGCTGTGATGTGCGCATCATCCAGCCATGCCTCCACCTCCTTGCCGGTCAGATCGAAATTCGTCAGATCCACCAGCATCAGATGGTTGTC
>JAFSYF010000155.1 GCA_017443695.1 Butyrivibrio sp. | reverse complement strand
GATTCGTGGAGGATGAGCTTGTCCGTGCGGAAGAAGACCTGTTTGTCCACCAGCTGCTGGAGGTCGGCCTGGGGGTCGAAGATGATCTGCCGGGCCGCAAAGTAGCGGGCGCCCTGTCTGGCACGGAGGGCGAAGTAGGCATCGACGGTGAAGTTTTTGTCTAAGAGGGTGCAGTCGTCGGGGTAGACGGTGGTGGGGCCTGAGTGCACCAGCGGGGGGATGCGGCCGCCCAGGCTCTGGGGGCGCAGGAGGGGCCCGGTGAGGGTGATTTTGTCGATGTTCTTCATGACGTCGCCGGTGTCCTTGTCAATGGTGAGGGGGCCGGTGATGTTGAGCATGGTGTGGGGGGCGAAGGTCATGCCGGCGCTGATGGTGAAGGGGCCGGTGATGGTCTGGACGACCGGGTCCAGTTCCTCTCCGTCCGGGAGCTCCAGGGTGTTGTCGCTGTTGATGGAGATGCCGAGGCGGTTGAGGATGCCTTTGCTCTGTTCGTTGACGATCATCAGGGAGGAGTTGATGATGATGGCTTCGTACATGGCGTAGTTCTCCTCCCGGACTCTGCGGGCGTCGCAGATGTCGGCGTTGATGATGAGTTTGGTGGGTCTGGAGGCTGTCATGGGTGGTTCCTCGCTTTCTGTGTGGGCATGCGGATGGCATGCCGGTTGATATGTATCAGTTGTTATGTAGCGTTTGATATTACATTCTGCCAGGGAACGGGCGCCGCGGCTTGCTCTCCAGGGCTCTGCGCAGGAGGGTGCGGGTCTGGGAGAGTCTGGCCCGGATCGTTCCCGGTGGCAGGTGGTAGAGCTCGGCGAGCTGTGTGGCGTTGTACCCCTCCAGGTACCGCAGGATGAAGAGCTTGCGGTCGAGGCTGGGCAGGGTCTGCAGGAGCTCCGCCATCTCCAGTTCGGTGTATTCCCAGGGGGTCTGCGCCGGGAGTTGTGCTTCGGGCAGCTCGTCACAGATGTCCTCCCTGGCGGTGTGCCGCAGGCGGTCGATGTAGAGGTTGCGGACCGTGCGGTAGAGCCAGGCCCGGGCCTGGTTGTCCCGCAGGGTGGTGACGAGGGCTTCGTTGTCCAGTGCCCGGACGAAGCCGTCCTGCACCAGTTCACGGGCCGTCTCCCGGTTGCCGGTCATGCCGGTGCACCACTGCACAAGCTCCTGGCGGTACGCGGTATAGAGTTGTTCGATGGTTGCCATCAGATGGTCGCGGGCAGGTATGCTGCCTGTCTGGTCATCTGCCATGTATGGAAGCCCTGACGGAGTGCGGCTGCTTCGATGATGGCGAGCTGTTTCAGTTGATGCAAAGTCATGGCCTGCCGGCCGGTGGTGTGCCCTGCGGTGTATGCCGCAAGGCGCGCCCTGGCGTCCCTATAATTCTGATCGTAGTCGATGTTATGCCACATAGTGATTCTCCTGTTTTTTCGTGCGGGCCCTGGTTTTCTCTCTTCATTATATAAACGGATGAGGTGGACGAAGTGTTGGGATTTTTTTCCAGAATGAAATAAAAAAGGCGGGGTGTCAAGACGCTCCCGGGGTACCTGGAAAAATAGTTGTTCCCTCCGGGGAGGCTTAGTGCTATAATCTATCGAATGACGCCCCGAAAGGCGCTGCGCCCGATGAGACCGGGCCGGAGCAGGCTGGCCGGGGTGTCGGCACACAAAACACATCAGCCAAGGGGGATATGACATCATGCAAAAGAGGATTGTGCTTGCCTTATTGACGGTGGCGATGCTGGCTGTGCTGCCGGGCTGCGGCAAGAGCGGCGACGCAAAAGACGCGGGGAATGGCCTGTGGCAGCCCAAGGAGGAGGCTAACGTGGTTGTTCCGGCGCAGGAACAGAAGCAGGAGGAGGCCGCAGCAAAGGACACCGCAGAGGCAGGAGACAAGGCGGACGCAAAGGAAGAAGCCAAGGAAGAAACGAAGGAGGAGGCTGCAGCGCCTGCCGCAAGCAGTGACGCCTTCATCGGTAACTGGTATGAGGAGATCGCCGGCAGGGGGTATATGACGATCACCGCAGCGGGAGACAGTGCGCATATCCAGGTCAACTGGTCCGGCAGTGCCTCGGAGATGAGCTGCTGGCAGATCTCGGCGCAGGTGGATGCCGCCACGGGGGATCTCGTCTACGACAATGGGACCTATCAGACCATCACTTTCGATGAGGATGGCAATGATACGGTCACCGAGGAGCGCCCCGTGCAGGGGCGGCTGACCCTCGCGGAGGACGGTCAGAAGCTCTCCTGGGTGGATAACGCCTTTGAGGAGGACCCGGATCCCTCTGTATTTATAAAGGAATGAGTTACTGTCAATCAATAAGGAAGGAAGGGAAACCATGACAACTGCACAGATCGGTATCATGATCGCAATTCTGGCGTATCTGTCCATGATGCTGCTGATAGGATTCGTCAGTTCCAAAGACACCAATGATGTGAAGGATTTCGACCTCGGCGGCAGGAAGCTGGGGCCGCTGGTGACGGCCATGAGCGCGGAGGCCTCTGATATGAGCTCCTATCTGCTCATGGGGGTGCCGGGCCTGGCCTATCTGACGGGTATCGCGGATGCGGGCTGGACCGCAGTGGGACTCATCGTCGGGACCTATCTCAACTGGCTGTTCACCGCTAGGCGGCTTAGGAACTACACGGAGAAGCTGGATGCCATCATCATTCCGGACTACTTCAAGAAGCGGTTCCGTGACAGGAGCAACATCCTCCTGTGCATCGGTGCAGTGTTCATCCTGATCTTCTTTATCCCCTATACCGCTTCCGGGTTCTCCGCCTGCGGCAAGCTCTTCTCCTCGCTGTTCGGCGTCAATTACCAGCTGGCCATGATCGTGTCCGCCATCATCATCATCGGATACACCACCACCGGCGGGTTCCTGGCGGCCTCCAAGACGGATTTCATCCAGTCCATCGTCATGTCCCTGGCGCTGCTGTTCGTGCTGGTCTACGGGGTGCGCTCCGCGGGCGGCCTGGGGGCTGTGGTCTCCAATGCCGGGGCGCTGCCGGGCTACCTGAACCTGAATGCCACCTACGACAATGCGGCAGGTGCCGCGGCGCCCTATGGGCTGTTCAATAAGATTACCATGTTCTGCTGGGGACTCGGATACTTCGGGATGCCCCACATCCTGCTGCGCTTCATGGCAGTCCGGAAGGCCAGTGAGCTGAAGCTCTCCAGGAGAATCGCCTCCGTCTGGGTGCTCCTGTCCCTCGGCATCGCGGTGTTCCTGGGTGTTGTGGGCCGGGCCATGACGCAGACCGGTGCGCTGACAAGTCTGGTGGATCCGGCGAATCCCTCCAGTTCCTCCACGGCGGAGACGCTGATCGTGGTGCTGGCGGGTCAGATCAGTGAGAACGGGCTGTTCCCGGCACTGGTGGCCGGCCTCGTGCTGGCGGGTATCCTGGCCTCCACGATGTCCACGGCGGATTCCCAGCTCATCGCTGCTTCTTCCTCGGTGTCGGAGAATATCATTCAGGAGACGCTGGGCATTAAGCTGTCGGAAAAAGCGGCCATGCTGACCGCAAGGGCCACGCTGATCGTGGTTGCGATCTTCGGCATCATCATTGCGTGGAATCCCAACAGTTCGATCTTCGG
>JAFSYF010000154.1 GCA_017443695.1 Butyrivibrio sp. | reverse complement strand
TGGTGAAAGCGTCATAAAGTCTCACATCTTCATATCTAAAGACTTGCCGGTTTCGATGTGGGCGAAGTTGGGGAGGTAGTCGGAGAGGAGGCCGATGATGTCCTCCTTGGTCGTCTGATTTCCTGCGAATAAGACCTCCAGCTCCGTGATGAGCCGCTGGAGCTGATCCACCGGGGGCTGGGGTTTGCCGGTGATGACGCCGAGGCTCGCAAACCGGTCCCGATCCAGGGTCTCGGATTCCGTGTAGAATTCTTCGAAAGCTTTTTCCCCACTGGTGTCGGAGGTGAAGAAATGTACCGGGTAGGCCGGGTGTTCCGGCGCCTTTCCAGCCGCCAGCTGTGCCCGGAGCTCCTGTGCCGCGCGGACCGCCGACGCATCGTCCGGGCAGCGGCATACCTCATAGCCCTGCGCCCGCAGGAGTGCCTCCGTGATCTCATCGAAGCCCTTCATCTGGGATTCCGACAGCTTGGGGAAGAAGATCTCCCGGTTCCCGCCCAGGATGCAGGCCATCAGACAGATCTGACCCGACTCCTCCGGCGAGACGAAGTAGCGCTCCACATCGGTGGGTGCCACCAGGGGCTGGAGCTTGGACAACCGCTTCAGCGCGCCGTCCAATAACGAGCCATTGGAGAAGGCAACGTTGGCAAACCTTGCGGTGCTCACCGGGAACCGGTCGCTGTAGGCGAAGATCAGATCCTCCATCACCCGCTTGGAGGCCCCCATGATATTCACAGGATTGGCCGCCTTATCCGTGGAGACACAGAAAAAATGCTGCGGCGGCTGCTTGCTCAGAAGGTCCAGCAAGCGCCGGGCATGCAGCACATTGTTCGACAGCAGCGCCTCCACGGAGTAGATGTCCTTCTCCGAGCGGACATGCTTGTGGGCGGAGAAATTGGCCACGATGTCGAACCCGCCCCGGGCCAGAAACATCCGCTCAAAAACCGGGGAGGCATAGTCCATGGGATAGGTCAGGTAGTCCTCCGGCAGGGACATCCCCTCGCTGCGCAGATCCCTCGTCAGCTCCGTCAGGCCGTTCTCATTCGTATCCACCACCACCAGGGCAGCGGGGCCATAGGGCAACAGCGCCCGGATGAAGGAACTGCCGATGCTGCCCGCACCGCCGATGACGCAGACTTTTTTGCCCCCGATCTGTGCCCGGAGTGCGTCCTCATGCGCCTGCAGGTCTGCCGCAAACATGCTGCCCGCACGGTTCGTCACATTCTGATCGATAAAAGCGTTTAAATCAAACATTCTTCTCACCCGCCTACACAATATATGATATTATAACATCACCATTATGCAGCGGTCAAAAGTGATACAGGAGACACGCCATGTCAGACCGGCAGCAGCAAACCAAACATCCACTTCTCACCATCTCCCTCCTCTCCTCGGGGCGGCCGGAGACGCTGTGGCGCTGTCTGGACTCCCTGCGCCTGATCACCGACCACGTACCGTCGGAGCTCATCATTGTGGACACCGGCTGCACGCCGGAGGTGCTGGATCGCATGCACGAATACACCGATCAGATCCTGCCCTTTACCTGGTGTGACGACTTCTCCGCCGCCCGGAATGTGGGCCTGCAGGCGGCACACGGGTCCTGGTTCCTGTACCTGGACGACGATGAGTGGTTTGTGGAGGCCCAGCCGATCGTCGATTTCTTCCTGAAAGGGGAATACCGGCACTGTGACAGTGCCTGCTATTATCAGCGGAACTTCCATGACCTGGAGGGGCAGACCTGGGCGGATGCCTGGGTGGAACGGATGATTGACCTGCGGCTGGAGCCCTCTTTTGCCGATATCATCCACGAGCATCTGGCGGTGAAAAGCCCCGCGCACAAGGGCCGAAAGCTCCTGCCGGCCATCGTGGAGCATTACGGCTATGTGTATGCCTCCGATGAAGAGCGGCAGCGCCACTATCAGCGCAACATCAGCATGCTGCAGCGGGCTCTGGCGAAGGCTCCCCGCAATCTCCACCTGGTGACCCAGCTGGTGCGGGAGTACATCTCCGGCCCCGACTATGACGCGCTCCTTGCGACCTGCGACCGCGCTCTGACGCTCATCGGGAACCGCGCGGACATCCAGGCCCAATGGGACCTGGGCTATGTGTACCACGCGCAGATCACCGCGCACAGCGAGCAGCAGAACCGGACGCGGTTTGACGAGACGCTGGCGACGGCTCTGGCCGATCCGCGGCTCACGGATTATTATGCGGCGGATCTGTGTCTCTGTGCCGCGATGTATTATTATCCTCTGGGAGATTATGAGAACTGCCGGCAGATGTGCCGGCGATATCTGGAGATCTATGCCCGGATCGGCAAGGATACGGATGCGCAGTTCGAGCAGGGAAGCGCCTATCTGGGCGGCATATTCGATGCGGATCACCGCAATGCGGCGAGTACCTTCGCCATGATTTCGGGTCTGAAAGAAGACAGCGATGCGGAGCTGGCGCAATATGCGCACCAGCTCTCCAGGGAAGACCCGCTCCACACCACCAACGCGCGTCACCTCCTGCCGGCGCTGACGGCGTGGTTCTCTGCGCACCCCGTCCGTCCGGAACACCGTCCGCTGCTGGACTATGTGACGGCCTACACCGCACCGCTCTTATCCGAGGCGCGGCGGTACTATACGGCCAGAGCCTTCGAGGGAGATATGGAATACCTCCCGGAGGAGATCCGGGAGGCCGCTATGTTTGAACGAACAATCAGAGATCTGGCAGGGTGATCACAACACGTGCCTCGTGACGCGCGGAACACTGGCTGTGAACAGATTCCGGCCGCTTAAATCTCCGGCATAGGGCTGAGGCCGGACTCCTTGTTGCTGACGATGATCTGCGACTCGCCCTCGTTGTTGACCCGCTCTTCCATTTTTTTCATTTCCTCAAACTGACCCATATCCAGGTAGGCACTCTCGCCGATGGGATAGATGCCGGCCCGTCTGCCCTGCCGCATCGCCTCCTCCACCAGATCCGTCATGTGGAACATGCGCCGCTCCGGGATCAGATGGAACAGCTCCGGCTCCACGAGATACATACCGGTGTTGATCAGATAAGAAAGTTTGGGTTTCTCCTCCATGGAGGTGATCAGGCCGTGCTCCCTGGTATGCAGCACGCCGTACGGGATCTGCGTGTTCTGCATGGAGGCGACCACGGTGATGTCGTTGTGGGTCTGCCGATGAAACGAGACCAGATGGTGCAGGTCCACATCGATGAGGATGTCGCAGTTCGTCACGAAGACCGGCGTATCGAACTGCTCTCTGATCAGGCGGATGCTCCCCGCGGTCCCGAGGGGCAGCTCCTCCTCGATCAGATGGATGTTGTAGGGCAGCTCCTGCTCCACGAAATAGGCCTTGATCATTTCTTTCCGGTAGTTGATCGTGATGTAGAACTCGTCAAAGCCGTTCTGGTGGAACCGGTTCATGATCCGCTCGATGATCGGCACGTCGCCGATGGGGATCAGGGGCTTGGGCAGGATCTTGGTATACGGATAGAGGCGCGTCCCCTTGCCGCCGGCCATGATGATGACGGGGATATCGGATTTCTCCGCGGTTCTGGCCAGCTTCTCCCCCGGCTCATCCTCCTCGAACAGGATGCTGACCGCGCAGCCGTCCGTATCCACCACCGGCAGGGAACGGATATGCAGCTCCTGCATCACCTGCTCCGCCCGCTGGATCTCGCCCTCATAGATGAAGCGCACGCTCCGGTTCATCACCGCCTCGACGGTACCGGTCAGTCCGCCGGTCCGCAGGATGAAACGCCGGATATCACCATCCGTCAGACTCCCCAGGAGATGTCCTTCATCATCCACCACATAGAGGATCCCCCGGGCACCGGCATCGATCTGCTGCATCGCCTCCAGCAGGGGCATCGACGGATAGCCGATGTATTTGTCCATGTACTTCCTCGTGTTCATCCGTGCTGTTCCCTCACTCTCAGTATCGTCTCCACGATGGCAAAATCGATCTCCGCATCGATGTCCACCGACCGCATGCGGTCCATGATGAACGCATAGCACCGCTCCCTGTACACATCACCGGTCTCGAGAAAAGGCTGCACCAGTGAGATGTAGATGGCACCGTTGAAGCGGTAATAGGTCTCCAGGTCCTGGCGCCTTGCAGTATTGTACTTCGGATCCAGGAATTCGTCCAGCGCTAGATCCAGTGGCAGCGGATGACAGGTGAGGGGCGAGTGATCCGTCTCACAGACGGAGACCACCGTCAGTGCATCCTTCCGGGCATGCAGGGCGTAGGCGTCCCGGATGTCCTGTCCCGTCCGCAGGGGCGAGGTGGGCTGCAGCAGACAGAAGGTGTCGAAATGTTGTCCACGCACCGCATATCCCTCCAGCACCTCCCGTACCGCATCCCAGGAGGAGGCGGTGTCGGAGGATGTCGCAGCACTTCGCAGAAACGGTACCGCTGCACCGTAGTGACGCGACACCTCTGCGTAGTGTTCGCTGTCCGTGGACACCATGATCTCGTCGAAGATGCCCGATTCTTTCGCCGCTTCGATGGAGTAGGCGATGAGCGGTTTGCCGACGCATTCCCTGATATTCTTATCCCTGATTCCCTTCGACCCGCTGCGGGCCGGAATGATCGCCAGATGACGCATGCTTCACCCCTTCCATTTGGGGAATGCCGCATCCCCTGTGTTCAAGTCCTCCCGGCGGACGACCTTCTTGCCGATGCCCTCATCATAGTACTCGTCCAGATAGACATAGTAGTCGTTGATGCCCATGCGCTCCAGCTGCCGCCCGATCTCCTGGTGCCAGAGGCTGACGATGATGATCCTCGAGTTCTCATTCATGATCACCGGCAGCTCCTTCGGATCACGGACGCTGACACCGTGGGACAGCTTCCCCCATTTCTTTGAGTCATTATCAAAGGTACAGATCACCTGCTCACGACGGCCGAACCGCTCCAGCCAGATCCGCTGGGAATCCGCGGCGCCGAACAGCAGGATCCGCTTGCCGTCGATGTCGTCCAGCATCCCGGGGTAGCGCCGGACGTAGATTTCGTAGCCCTTCTCCGTATCAAAGAACCAGTACGACGGGTGGCTCTCCCGTGCACCCATGGGCCAGGCCCAGTCGCCGTAACACTCTGACAGGATCCGCCCGGGCTTCGCGGGGGTCCGCAGCTCCATGTCCTCGAAGCGTCCCGTCGATGATGGTTCGAACCACTCCTTCAGGTAGACAGCTTCTTTTTTGCCAGGAGAAAGGATACTGGGGGTGTGATAAGCGCCCATGCCGGGGAGCTCCGCGAGGGGAATGATGTCGATGGCGATGCCGTGATGACCACCCGCGCGCAGCTCCGTCACGAGGTCCTCACGGAAGGCCGTCGTGCCGTTGAGTCTGAGCTTGGCAAAGCGGAGCCCGCCGGGATCCATCGGTGTCTGCAGGAAGAAAAGCCCCTCGTCAAACCATGTGGGATGGGCGCAGAGCGTCCGATAGTCCTCCATGGGCATGGCCACATCCACATCGTCGTCCCAAGGGAGAAACCCCTCGCCGCGCTGGATGCCCAGGAGCGTCCCGAAGAACGCATACCACTTGAGTTTATGCTCTGCGCAGACGGTTGAAAACGCATGCAGCAGCTCCAGCTGCACCTCGCGCAGTTTTGAAATATTGTCAATCAATGCTGTTGTTCCTCCATAAAAGTCACTCTTCCATTCCTCAGCACCCGGTCCCTGCCGGCGCCGAAGCGGATCAGCGTCATCTCTCTTCTCTCCGCATCCACCTGCATGATGTCGAAGCTCTCCTGCGTCCTGTCCCCCAGACGGCGGTGCGGCACCTCCGCGCCCTCCGGCTTGTGCTCCGTGAAATACTCACACTTGGCGCAGTT
>JAFSYF010000153.1 GCA_017443695.1 Butyrivibrio sp. | reverse complement strand
TCCTGCACAGACCATGAAGATCACCAGACCCACCAGCAGGGAATTGTCGGAGGCAAACCGGGCATAGCCGGTGGGACTGTCCTGCTTTCTTGTCTCCATCCGGACCTCCTGCCGGTAGCCCCGGATGCGGGAGAGAAACCGGAATACCAGCATGGGAACCAGCACCAGCCATTCCACAACCGCCATGATATGCAGTCCGGGAAGGAAGCGGTTCAAATGGATGATATTCAGCAGATGGCACACAAGCGCGACGGCAGGAAACAGTGCATTGGCGACGAGGAAGAACAGGATCGTGATACGGCTGAACTTCTCCTTCAGCAGCTCCCTGCGGTCCACACAGATGAAGGCCACCAGGGTCAGCGGCGTCATATACAGAGAGAAATATTCCGCATCGGTAAACAGCCGGTCATTGTCCGTGAGATACCCGAATACATCATTGTAGCTCTGTATATAGATCCCCAGAACGAAGGAGATCGCCGCACAGGGAAGAAGCGACAGATCATGGCCGTGATAGAGATACAGATAAGAGGAGAGAATCAGCAGGACGAAGGCAAAGGTCACGAGAAAACCACCCACAAACAGCGGAAGTCTGCGTTCCTCTATGAAACTGCGCCGCAGATCTTCTCTGTTACCAAAGAAGATACGGGGCAGCGTCAGGAGAGAACCGGACTCCGTGGATGTAATGGTCAGCACCAGTTCCGAACCCGGACTTGTGCCGTCCAGCGGTATGAAATGCACATGCCGCGGTACCATCAGGCCTGCATCCGCCAGCTCCTGGCCGTAGGCATAGATCTCCTCATCACCTACACTGGCACGCACCGTGGAGAGAGAGGTGGGAAACATGACACAGGGGGCGATGATGGAGAGCGGTGCGCCGGTGTCATCCAATACGGGCAGGGCATGGCGCATCACTGCCGTATCCCCTTTGTTGCGCCAGCGGATATGGGAGGTCGTCACATCCACCTCCGTCTCCGTTACGCCGTTCATCTCCACTGTCCAGCCGTCATACAGCGTCGTGTAGTAATAGCTCCTTGGCGTATTCAGGGAGGGAGATGAGAGGGATAGCAGCAGCACCGGCAGTATTAAGGCTACGAGGGGCAGCAGGATATGCAGGATACGTCCCACGGCCCTTGTATCTGCTGTCTGGGCCATCGTCATCAGACCTTAAACCTGTAACCAACGCCCCAGATCGTCTCAATGTACTGCGGGTTGGATGTGTCGTGTTCGATTTTTTCCCGGATCTTCTTGATATGGACGGTGACTGTGGCGATATCACCCACGGAATCCATATTCCAGATCCGCCGGAACAGCTCATCCTTGGAGAAGACGTGATTCGGATTCTCCGCCAGAAAAGAGAGCAGATCGAACTCCTTGGTGGTGAAGCCCTTCTCTTCACCATCCACATAGACGCGGCGGGCCGTTTTGTCGATACGCAGCCCCCGGATCTCAATGACATTGTTGGATTCGCGGCCACCACCTACCAGCCTCGAGTATCTGGCCAGATGCGCCTTGACGCGCGCCACCAGTTCTGACGGGGAGAAGGGCTTGGTGATATAGTCGTCGGCCCCCAGACCCAGCCCGCGGATTTTATCGATATCATCCTTCTTGGCAGAAACCAGGAGAATGGGAACATCCTTCTCCTCACGGATATTCCTGCAGACTTCAAAGCCATCCATCCCCGGCAGCATCAGATCCAGGATCACCAGATCGAAGTCCCCGCTCCGCGCTGTTTTCAAGCCCTGATCCCCGGTATTCTCAATGGTCACATCAAAATCAGACAGTTCCAGATAGTCCTTTTCGAGATCGGCGATGGCCTCCTCGTCCTCAATAATCAGTATTTTGCTCATACCTTCCCCCTTTTTTGAACTGTTCAGAACAAGTTCTGAACAGTTTTACCCCTCATCTTCGCGGGCGGCGGCATCGGCTGCACTGTCATAACGCTCACGGTACTTGCGCAGGATGAAGTGCATACAGGTTCCCTCGCCCTCCGTGCTGGTCGCCCAGATATAACCCCCATGGTCCTCTACGATCTTGCGCACAATCGAGAGGCCGATCCCGCTGCCGCCGGTTTTGGAGCCCCGGGAGGCATCGGTCCGGTAGAAACGGTCAAAAATACTGGGGATATCCTTCTGCGCAATCCCCTTGCCGTTGTCTTCGATCTCAATGCGGATGGATTCATCCGCGTCCATGATACGCAGATCGATCCGTCCGGTTCCGTCCTCGCGTCCAAGGTATTTGACGCTGTTGTTGACGATGTTGTTGATCACGCGCTTGAGCTGCTCCGGATCGGCTACGATCTCCGTGTCCGGAGGGGTCAGGTTCGAATAGTCAAGCTTGATCCCCTTGTTTTCCAGATCCGTTCCCACCTCATCGATGCAGTCCCCAAAATAATCCGCAACATTCAGCCGGGAGAAATTATACGGGATCCGGTTGTTGTCGATGCTTGAATACAGCGTCAGCTCATTGATGAGGTTGTCCATATCGCTCACCTTGTTATAGATGGTGCGGACATACTTCATCTGACGCTCCGGCGTATCAGCCACACCTTCGATCAGCCCCTGGGAATAGCCCTTGATGGCTGTAATGGGTGTCTTGAGGTCGTGGGTGATATTGCTGATCAGCTCCCTGTTCTGCTGCTCACGGGTTAGCTTCTCCTCCGCGGATTCCTTCAACCGCAGCCGCATATCCTCATAGCTGCGCGCCATCTCCCCGATCTCCCCGCTGCCGCTCATGCTGCCGGGCAGCTGGTAATCGAAATTGCCGTCTCGGATCTGCTGCATCGCCGTATTCAGTGAGCCGATGGGCCCAAAGAATCCCTGACCGATCCAGAACGTAATCAGGATGCTGGTCGCAATCAGGATCACAAACAGGATTCCGCAGATACAGATGAACAATGGCTGTGGAATAACGATCCGCCGGGCGACGAGCATCATCGCACCCACCATGAGGGCCATGGGGAGCACCACAATCAGGATGGCGGTGACGATCAATCGGGTCCGAAAGCGCATGGGGTTATTATAGCACTTTTCAGAAATTTGAAAAAGAGAAACGAAATGCATCTTTTCATAACAGGAACATTTGCATCGAATTTGCCTTTTTTCGGAAACTACGGTAGAATGAAACCAACTATATGAAAAAGTGGGGGATAATGACTTGAAATCCAGAAACGAAAGGTATGAGGAACCTGCGGATACCGAGGAGGCTTACGAGGGGGACGAAGCCTACGAGGAGGAGGAATACGGGGAATATGAAGAATACGAAGAGTACGAACCGGAGATAGAGGATTATGAGGAGGAATACCGGGAGAGACCGCGCAGGAGCGCGACCCGGCGGGGACGGCGCGCCCCTTCCGCCACAGCTTCTGCCGACAGACAGCGGAAAAGGCGCCGGGCCATCATCATTTTTGTCATAGAGATCATCGTCCTGCTGGTGCTGCTGTTTATCGTCTGGACATTGTTCGGACGCATGAACGTGGACAAGGTGGGCAAGGTCAACCTCAGTGAGGAGAAAATCACCGAGAGCATTGATGTCGCAGTGGCGGAGAACGAAGAGATGGTGGGCTATACCAACATCGCCCTCTTCGGTGTAGACGCCCGGAATGGTGCCCTGGACAAGGGGACCCGTTCGGACACCATCATCATTGCTTCTATTAATAATGCAACGAAGGAGATCCATCTGGTATCGGTCTACCGGGATACTTATTTAAACCTCAGCAATGACAAGTACAATAAGTGCAACAGTGCCTACGCCAAAGGGGGACCGGAGCAGGCCATCTCCATGCTCAACATGAACATGGACATGGATATCCGGGACTTTATCACGATCGGCTTCAGCGGTCTGACCGATGTCATCAATGAGCTGGGCGGCGTCACGGTGACTGTGGAGGAAGGGGAGATCGACAACCTGAACAACTACCAGATCAGTATGGTGGGAAAAAAGAACGGAACCAACGCGGCCGGCGAGGACAGCTTCAGTGCCACGCCGGGTGTGGACTATATCCCTGTGACCACCGCGGGAACCCAGACCCTGAACGGCCTGCAGGCCACGGCATACTGTCGGATCCGGTATGGCGGCGGAGATGATTTCCGCAGGGCTGCCAGACAGCGCACGGTGCTGGAGGCATGCCTGAACAAGGCCAAAACCGCCTCACCTTCCCAGCTGGAGAACATCGCCGGACGGGTCTTCTCCGAGACTTATACTTCTCTGGAGCTGTCTGAGATCGTCAAACTGCTGGGGGATGTGCCGCAGTACAAGGTGGTGGGCAGTGACGGTTTCCCTTGTGAGGAGCTGCGCGGAACCGGCAAGATCCCGGATAAGGGGGCCTGTGTGGTACCGATGGATCTGTCAGCCAACGTGAAATGGCTGCACGGTTTCCTGTTTGGGGATGATGGGTATGAGGTCACGGATAATGTCCGGCGCTACAGCGACAAGATCGCTGCGGACAGTGCCGGTTATGTGGACTGAGGGATGACGGACGAAAGGAGAGACCGGTCCGTTTCCGTTGTGTTGCCGACCTACCGGCCGGGACCGGAGGTGCTGACGCTCATCGAGATGCTGGAGCGCCAGTCGGTTCAGCCGGAGAAGATCGTGATTGTCAACACGGAAGCATCCTTCTGGGAGCAGCTGACGCGGATGGATTCGGACGGCATCCTTGGGCGGTATGACAATCTGACCCTGCGCCATGTGACCAAGCGGGATTTTGATCACGGCGGAACGAGAAATCTGGGTGTATCGCTGACGGATACGGAATACTTCCTGATGATCACGCAGGACGCCATGCCGCGGGATGTGCGGGTGATTGCCTGTCTGCTGCAGGCGCTGTCCGGGGATCCGCAGGCCGTTGCCGCTTATGCCAGACAGTATCCCCGTTCGGACTGCGGTCTGGAGGAGCGGTACCTGCGCAAGTTCAACTACCCGGGAGAGGCCAGGCGTAAGACGAAGGACGACCTGCCCGAGCTGGGGATCAAGACCTATTTCTGCTCCAATGTGTGCGCCATGTATCGACGGTCTGTTTTTGACGCATTGGGCGGATTTCCGGAGCCCTCGATCTTCAACGAGGACATGGTCTATGCAGGCAGAGCAGTACAGCAGGGATATGCGGTCTGGTACGTGCCGGAGGCGGGGGTGATCCACTCGCACAACTATACCTTCCGGCAGCAGTTCACCCGGAATTTTGATCTTGGGGTATCCCAGACGGATCACCCGGAGATCTTTACGGGCATCAGTTCGGAGAGTGAGGGCAGGAAGATGCTGAGGGAGACGCTGCAGCATTTCCTCCACATCGGCAAGGGGCTCCTGATCCCGCATTTTCTGGCTATGTGCGGTGCCAGATTCATTGGGTACCGGCTGGGCCGCGGATACCGGCACCTGCCCCGCGGTGTGATACGGATCTGCACCATGAACCGGGAGTACTGGAACAAGCGTTGGTAACTGTTCAGAACTGGTTCTGAACAGTTATAACAGGAGAAAAAAGATATGTGCGGAATTGTTGGATATATCGGAAAGAAGCAGGCGGCGCCTGTGATTCTGGACGGGCTGGAGCGGTTGGAGTACCGCGGCTATGATTCGACGGGAATGGCCATCGCCCACGACGGCGCTCTCGTGGTGGAGAAGAGCGTCGGGCGGCTGAATGTGCTGTATAACAAGACCCGGGGCGGCGCGGGACTTCCGGGAAATGTGGGCATCGGTCACACGCGCTGGGCCACCCATGGTGTCCCCAATGACATCAACGCCCATCCGCAGACAAATCAGGCGGGCACCATCGCTGTTGTCCACAACGGCATCATTGAGAATTACCAGGCCCTGAAGGACAAACTGATCAAACGCGGCTACTCCTTCACTTCCGACACGGATACAGAGGTTCTGGCGCAGATGCTGGATTATTATGACGACGGAGATCCGCTGCAGGCCATCATCAAGGTGATGCACCGCGTGGAGGGCTCCTATGCGCTGGGGATCATCTTTGCCGCGCATCCGGATGTGGTGTATGCCGCGCGCAAATCCTGCCCGCTCATCGTGGGCCGTGATGACGACGGGAGCTTTATGGCCTCAGATGTGACGGCGCTGTTAAAGTATACGCGGAAGGTCTACTATCTGGAGGATCATGAGATCTGCCGGCTGACCCAGGATGCGGTTACTTTCTATAATATGGATGAGGAAGAGATCGCCAAGGACGCCGTGACGGTAGACTGGGATGCCAATGCGGCGGAGAAGGGCGGTTATGAGCATTTCATGCTGAAGGAGATGATCGAGCAGCCCGCTGCGGTGCGCGATACCTTCTCTCCCCATGTACGGGACGGCCGTATCGTCATGGAGGAGCTGTCTGTCTCGGACGAGGAGCTGGCGGCATTCCGCAAGATCCATATCACGGCCTGCGGCAGTGCCTATCACACGGGTATGACCGCCAAATATGTCATTGAGGGCCTGGCCAGGATTCCGGTGGAGGTGGATCTGGCTTCGGAGTTCCGTTACCGGGATCCGATCCTCGATCATGACACGCTGGTGGTGGTCATCAGTCAGTCCGGCGAGACACTGGATACCCTGGAGGCCATGCGGGAAGCGCATGCGCGTGGCGCCAGGGTTCTTGCCATCGTCAATGTGGTGGGCAGTTCCATCGCCCGCGAGGCGGACTACTGCGTCTATACCCATGCCGGTCCGGAGATCGCTGTGGCGACCACCAAGGCATACAGTACGCAGCTCATCGTGCTGTATCTGCTGGCGATGAAGCTGGCGGAGGTGCGTGGGCATCTGTCGGACAGCTGCCGGAAGGAGATGCTGGAGGATCTGCGCAAGCTTCCGGCGCAGATCGAGATGGTGCTGAACAACCGGGAGGAGATTCAGCGGATCGCCAACCGTTTCCTGGCGGCGCGGGATGTATTCTTCATCGGGCGCGGCATCGATTACGCGATCTCGCTGGAGGGCTCCCTGAAGCTGAAGGAGATCTCCTATATCCACTCGGAGGCCTACGCTGCCGGTGAGCTCAAGCATGGGACCATCTCCCTGATCGAACCCGGCACGATGGTGGCTGCCGTGGCGACCCAGGAGTCGCTGTATGACAAGATTGTGAACAATATGGAGCAGGTGCGCTCCCGCGGTGCCGTTCTCTTTGCCGTCACCATGGCAGGCAATACACGGATTGAGGAGGCATCGGATTTTCATATCTACATTCCGGAGACGAATCCGTATTTCACGGATTCACTGGCGGTGATTCCGCTGCAGCTTCTGGCCTACTATATCGCCGTGGGTCGCGGCTGCGACGTGGACAAACCGCGCAACCTTGCCAAGAGCGTGACTGTAGAATAGAGGATACCATATATGAATCTGAAGCTCTCAGACGGCGATATCAGAAGCTGGGAAGAAGTGCAGCTGCGCTACAACTCGGCGCTGAAGCAGATGAATACGAAAATCGAGATCCTGAACGATGAGTTCAAGGAGATCCACCGCTATAATCCGATCGAGCATGTCAAATCCCGGATCAAGACCCCGGAGTCCATCGTGAAGAAACTCCGGCGGGACGGCTATGAGTCCACACTGGAGAACATGGTGAACTATGTGAACGACATCGCCGGGATCCGGATCATATGCTCTTTTACCTCGGATATCTACCGGATCGCGGATATGCTGGCCAGTCAGCAGGACATCCAGGTGCTGACGGTCAAGGATTACATGATGAATCCGAAGAAGAGCGGCTACCGGAGCTACCACATGATCGTTCAGATCCCGGTCTATTTCTCCGACGGGCTGGATGAGGTCAAGGTCGAGGTGCAGATCCGGACGGTGGCCATGGATTTCTGGGCCAGCCTGGAGCACAAGATCCAGTACAAGTTCGAGGGTCAGGCGCCCGCACATATCAACGCGGAGCTCTTTGAGTGCGCGCGGATGGTGGCGGAGCTGGATGCCAAGATGCTGTCGTTGAACGATGAGATTCTGGAATTCTCAGGACTGGAGGAACGGGGGGCATGAATATGCAGCAAAGGACAACACAGGATATGGGAATAGATGGGTTTCTGGACCGCTACGCAGGACGCAGGATGAGTCCGCAGGAGATGATCCGGGCCAATGCAGCGGCAGAGGCGGCGGAAAATGAGAGGTTGCGGGCGCAGCGGGAACAGTATCGCAAGGAGGCTGCGGCTTTCCGTCAGAACGCGGAGCAGACCCGGGTGGCGATCCAGAATATTGAGGATCTGGTGCGGAACCGGCCGGAGGTCGATCATACAGAAGAAGTACTGGAGGCGTTGAAGGCGCTGACAGAGAAGATCGATAAGCACTTCGACACGACGGATGAGGCCGTTCATGAGACGGGGGTGCGGGTATACCGCAATGTACAGGCATCCGTCATTGAGGAGCTGGAGAAGCAGAGCACGGCACTGACGGAGCGTATGTCCGACAATACTGCCGTTGAGGATCAGCTGAGCACCATCCGACGCAGCACGGACGGGCTCTCCAGTGTCATCAGGGAGACAGGGGAGGCCATCGCGGCGAGGTTCTCCGATCAGGCAGAGGAGGAGAAGCAATATCTGCTGGAGCAGATGAAGCAGATCGCTGCGGGACTGGAGGAGTCCAAGACCGCTGCCGAGGCCGGTGAACGGTCACTGCGCCCTCTGGTGTTATTGTCCCTGATGATGGGCGTTGCCAACCTGGCAGTAACGCTGCTGCACATTTTCGGGATCATCTAAGCAGTACCGGTCATGGGATTGTTCTTACGCAGGTTCCGGCTGAATTTCTGGCGGGTATCTCTGGTGGCAGTGGTTCTGGCGGTGCTGTTCATGCCGTCTTACCGCCGATTCGTCCGGGCCGGGGATACCGTATTCATGGTCAGTCTGAATGGTCAGCAGGTTGGCGTCCTCGCTTCCAGGGAGGACGCCTGGGCGTGTCTGCGTCAGGCCAGGAGGACACTGGCGGCCGGTAACAGAGAGTTGACACTGGCGCAGGCGGAAATGACTTTTACCGGTCAGGATCTGCTCTGGGGAAATGTGGATGCTGCTGCCGATGTGACGGAGCGGATGACACAGATCCTGTCTCAAAGCGGCGTCGAGACGCTGAGCCGTGGTTATACTGTCAAGATCAACAAGTTCAGTGTGAACCTCGCGTCCAGGGAGGAGGTCGAAACGCTGTTAGACACCGCGCTGTCGATGTTCGATGAGAGCGGGGAGTATCAGGTGTCACTGGTGCAGGATACGACGAGAGAGGTCAATGTGCTGACGACCAAAGTGGAGTGTATGACCGAGAACCCCTGGCGTGCGCGGAACCGGTCGGGCTTCCTCCTGGCCGGTGTCGATGCGGAGGTGGACCGTCTGATGCGGGAGGCGGCACCCATCACCTATGGAGACAGCATTGAAGACTACAAACTGGGTCTTCTGTCCATGGACTTCAGGGAGAAGGTGGAGGTGGTGGAGGGCTATCTGCCCGCCGGGGCTTTTACCGATCTGCAGACTGCCATAGAGGATACCACCGGCTATAAGGAGACCAATGAGATCTATGAGGTGAAAGCCGGAGACACGCTGGGTGAGATCGCGGAAGCCTATGATCTGACGCTGCAGGAACTGATCGCGCGCAATGAGATCCTGGAGGATGAGCATTCCATGATCCGTCCCGGGGACGAGCTGATCGTCATGGTGCCCAGACCGGAGCTCTCTGTTGTGACCACACAGCAGGAGTATTACGAAGAGGACTATGAGGCGCCGGTTCAGTACGTCGACAACGACAGCTGGTACACCACGAAGACCGTGACGCTGCAGGAGCCCTCCACGGGCCACCGGCGGGTGGTGGCGCAGGTCACCTGTGTCAACGGGATGGAACAGAAGCGGGATATCGTTCTGGAGGAAGTGACCTATCCGGCGGTGGCCAAGATCGTGGAGCGGGGAACCATCGTGCCGCCCAGCTACATCAAGCCGATCTCCGGTGGCCGGCTGACCTCGGGCTTCGGCAGGCGTTCCAGACCCACTAGGGGGGCCAGCTCCTATCATAAGGGCGTGGACTGGGCAACACCGGTGGGTACCGCTGTGGTGGCATCCAACGGAGGTGTCGTGACGCGGGCAGGCTGGGGCAAAGGATACGGATACTGCGTCTATATCCACCACGCGGATGGGCGGGATACCCGGTATGGCCATCTGTCCAAGGTGCTGGTCAAGGTCGGTCAGACGGTGAGCCAGGGGCAGAAGATCGCGCTGTCCGGCAATACCGGTGTCAGTACCGGTCCCCACCTGCATTTCGAGATCCTCATCGGCGGGGTGCAGGTCAATCCGCTGAAGTACTTGAACTGATTCAGAAACTGTGCTAATATAAGTCACTATGGAAAAATATGTGATTAAAGGTGGTACCCCGCTGTTCGGAGAAGTAGAGATCGGCGGGGCAAAAAATGCGGCACTGGCGATTCTGGCAGCAGCTATGATGACAGATGAGCCGGTGATCATTGAGAATATGCCGGATGAAGCGGATACCGGCGTGATTCTGGAGGCAATGGAGGGGATCGGCGTTGAGATCCGGCGCCTGACCCGGCACAGTGTCCGTATCGGGGCGGCCCATGTCCGTGACTGTACCATCGATAACGAGCAGGTGAAAAAGATCCGGGGATCCTATTACCTGATCGGTGCGATGCTCGGACGTTACCGGAGTGCACACGTGGTACTCCCCGGCGGGTGCAACATCGGTTTGCGCCCCATTGACCAGCACATCAAGGGATTTACCGCGCTGGGCGCGCGGGTCTCCATCGAGCATGGCATGATCTCCGCGGAGGCTTCACGGCTTACAGGCAGCCACATCTACCTGGATGTGGTCAGCGTCGGTGCCACGATCAATATCATGATGGCAGCCGCACTGGCAGAGGGCAAGACCATTATCGAGAATGCGGCGAAGGAGCCGCATGTGGTGGATTTTGCCAACTTCCTGAACAGCATGGGGGCCAATATCAAGGGCGCCGGAACGGATGTGATCCGTATCCGCGGTGTGGAGCGTCTCCATGGTGCGGAGTACACGATCATTCCGGATCAGATCGAGGCCGGCACCTTTATGATGGCGGCGGCGGCCACGAAAGGGGATGTAACGCTCCGGGGCGTCATCCCGAAGCACCTGGAATCCATTTCGGCGAAGCTCATAGAGATGGGTTGCCAGATCCGTGAGATGGATGATGTGGTACAGGTCATCGCCGGACGGAGACTGAACCACACCCATGTCAAAACTCTTCCCTATCCGGGTTTTCCGACGGATATGCAGCCGCAGATCACGGTGGCGCTGGGCGTGGCCAGCGGGATCAGCATCGTGACGGAGTCCATCTTTGAAAACCGTTTCAAGTATGTGGATGAGCTGACCCGCATGGGTGCCAATATCAAGGTGGAGGGCAGCACGGCCATCATCGAGGGTGTCGACCGCTATACCGGCGCGGACATCTCCGCACCGGACTTAAGGGCTGGTGCCGCACTGGTGATCGCTGGTCTGTGTGCGGAGGGCTTCACAACCATTGAGGACATCCGCTATATTGAACGCGGTTATGAGGATCTGGATGTCAAGCTCCGGGGTCTGGGTGCACAGATCGAGAGAGTGGATACGGAGCGGGCTGTTCAGAAATTCCGCTTGAAGCATTATGCTGCTTAGGGTATGAATGGAGGTTTTTGAGACCACATCTACATCAGAAACCCACGCGCTCGGTGTTCGGCTGGGACAGAAGGCACGGCCCGGTGATGTCTACGCACTGGACGGGGATCTGGGCGCGGGCAAGACAGTATTGACGCAGGGCATCGCGCAGGGACTGGGCATAGACCGGCCTGTGACGAGCCCTACTTTTACGATTCTGCAGGTACATGAAGGGGGACGTCTCCCCCTCTATCATTTCGATGCGTATCGTCTCGAGGATGTATCAGAACTCTATGAGATCGGCGGGGATGAGGTGCTGGATGGCACCGGTGTCTGTGTCGTTGAGTGGGCAGAGCGCATTCTGGAAGCGCTGCCGCCGCATACCGTCCGGATCAGACTGGAATATATGCCGGCGCGTGGCCCGGAGGTGCGGCGCGTGACGATAGATGGATCAAACCGGGAGGAGGCATAGGATGAAGTTGCTTGCCATCGATACCTCAGGCCTGGTCTGTTCCGTTGCCGTGACAGAGGACGGTTGTCTGCGGGCACTCTACAGTATCCAGCACAGAACAACACATTCCCAGATCCTGCTCCCGATGGTGCAGGATATCCGGGAAAAGCTCTCACTGGAGATGAAGGGACTGGATGCCATCGCGGTGGCGGCTGGTCCGGGTTCTTTTACCGGTCTGCGGATCGGTGCGGCAACAGCCAAGGCACTGTGTCTCGCGTTGGAGGTGCCGCTCATACCGGTGCCGACGCTGGAGGCCATGGCATACCGCCTGTGGGGGACGGAGGGCCGGATTGTTCCCATGATGGATGCACGCAGGGGACAGGTCTACGCCGGGTGCTACCGGTGTCCTGCAGCGGCGGATACGGGTACACTGCCCCAGGTGCTCTTGTCCGGCGGAGTCCGGCAGGTGGAGGAGTTGGCGGAGGCGTTGAACCGGGACGAAGAACCGCTGGTGTTCCTGGGGGATGGCGTGCCGGTGTACAGAGAGAAGCTG
Source organism: Butyrivibrio sp. (assembly GCA_017443695.1). Taxonomy (GTDB): domain Bacteria; phylum Bacillota; class Clostridia; order Lachnospirales; family Lachnospiraceae; genus Butyrivibrio. Next base: position 56,269 of record JAFSYF010000153.1, on the reverse strand, counting down.
GCGTCGTTATTGCATGGCCCATGGACGGCCGCTCCCCTGCACAGGGACAGGCAGAGCGCGGATGCGCTGGCAGCGCTGGCAGAGGCCCGGGTGGAGGCTCTGGGGGAGGCGGCGTACACGGATGCGGACCGGTTCACGCCGGACTATATGCGTCTGTCCCAGGCAGAACGACAGGCCCTGGAAGGGAAGCTATCGGGAGGAAAGGCTGGTACCGCCGGGGCGAAGCCGGAGGTGCGCTATCGGACCCGGCTCATCACACCGGCGGATCTGCCGGAGGCATCCGCGCTGGAGCGGGCCTGCCTCGGACAGGAGGCCTGGAGCGGAGCGCAGCTGGCAGAGGCGGCAGACAGAGAGGATACGATCTATCTCGTCACACAGCCGGATCAGGCGGACAATGAAATCATTGCGCTCTGTGGCATCCGGAATGTGGCCGGCGTGGGGGAGATCACCAATGTCTGTGTCGCCGAAGCGCACCGCGGCCACCATGTGGCGCGCAAGATGCTGAGCCAGCTCCTGGAGCGTGCACGGGGACTGGGGATCCATGCGTATACCCTGGAGGTGCGCAGCGGCAATAAGGCGGCCATCGCCCTTTATGAGGGGCTGGGCTTCGTCCCGGAGGGGACAAGGCCCGGTTTCTATACGAATCCGACGGAGGATGCCGCGATCTACTGGTTGAGAGAAAGAGGGAATCCATGATAGATGTCTGTCTGCTGGGCACCGGTGGGATGATGCCTCTGCCCAACCGTCATCTGACCGCACTCCTTGTGCGGTATAACGGCAAGAGTATCCTGGTGGACTGCGGGGAAGGCACGCAGATCGCCCTGAAGCGCCGCGGTTTCAGTGCAAATCCCATTGACATTATCTGTTTTACCCATTATCATGCGGATCATATCAGTGGTCTGCCCGGTATGCTCTTAACCATGGGCAATGCGGAGCGGACGGAGCCACTCCTGCTGATTGGGCCCAAAGGCCTGCGGCGGGTTGTGGAATCCCTGCGTGTCATCGCGCCGGAGCTGCCCTTTGAGATCAACTATCATGAGATTGACGGCGAGGAAGAGTCGCTATTGCCGGAAGGAATGCCGGATTTCACCATCCGTTTCTTCCGGGTGAATCACAATGTGCTCTGCTATGGCTATACTTTCTTTCTCAGCAGGGCCGGCAAGTTCAACCCGGAGGAGGCCATGGCCCGCGGGATTCCGAAGCCTTTCTGGGGCAGGCTCCAGAAGGGAGAAACGGTCACGGGGGAGGACGGCCGTGTATTTACGCCGGATATGGTCATGGGCGCCGCGAGGAAGGGGCTGCACCTGACCTACGTAACGGATACCCGTCCCACGCAGTCCATCGTCCGCAATGCCATGGATTCCGATCTGTTCATCTGCGAGGGGATGTATGGGGAGCCGGATAAGCTCCAGAAGGCGAAGGAACACCGGCATATGACTTTCTATGAGGCAGCGGAGCTGGCGAAAAAAGCTCATGTGGGAGAGCTGTGGCTGACGCATTACAGCCCCTCCCTGGTGAATCCCGCACAGTTCCTGCCGCAGACACGCCAGATCTTCCCGGCAACAGTTGCGGCCAAGGACGGCCGTACGGTGGAACTGAGATTTGAGAAGGAGGAAAAAGATGGATGAAGCAAAGAAAAGCCGACTGACCAAGACCATCATCGCACTGGTCATCATTGCCCTGCTGGTGCTGGGGCTGTTCATTTTTCTGGTGAAAAGGGGTCCGAGGGACAACACCTCCCGGGAACAGAATAAGCTGTCCGAGGTGGCCCAGATCACCACGCTGGATCTGAACAGGCAGTATCCGCCCACGGCACGTGAGGTGGTGGAACTCTATGGGAGGATTATGCAGGCGCTGTATAAGCAGACCTACACAGATGAGGAGTTCTCAACCATGGCGTCAAAGCTGGCGGGTCTGTTCGACATGGAGCTGCTGAACAATCAGGTCAACTGGCCCAATGGTCTGGAGAAAGAGGTGAAGGACAAGAAGGCGGAGGATTATTCCATCGTCAATTTCAGTGTGGGATCCTCTGCTGATATGCAAACCGGTACCATAGACGGCTATGAGATCGCCAATCTGAGGTGTATCTTCGCCCTGCGTCACGGCACCAGTACACAGCCTGTGGATTATATGTTTTACTTAAGAAAGGACAATGATGGCCGCTGGCGGATTCTGGGATGGGAAGAGATCAGCAATGACGCAGAATGAGCAGAAGGAGATCCTCCTGCTGGCCGTCGAGTCGAGCTGTGACGAGACGGCAGCCGCAGTGGTGGCAAACGGGCGGCAGGTTCTCTCGGATGTGATCGCATCCCAGATCGACACCCACACCATCTATGGCGGCGTCGTCCCGGAGATCGCTTCCAGACAGCATGTGGAGCAGATCAACTTCGTGATTCGTCAGGCACTGGCACAGGCGGGCAGGCAGCTGACAGAGATGGACGGCATCGCCGTTACCTGCGGACCGGGATTGGTGGGCGCCCTGCTGGTGGGGGTATCGGCAGCCAAAGCCCTGGCCCTTGCCACAGATCTGCCCCTCATCGGCGTGCACCACATTGAGGGACATATCAGTGCGAATTATATCGAGTATCCGGAACTGACACCGCCGTTTCTGTGTCTCGTCGTCTCCGGCGGACACACCAATCTCGCTCTGGTCCGGGATTATGGGATCTGTGATATCATCGGACAGACCAGGGATGACGCGGCGGGAGAGTGCTTTGACAAGGTGGCGCGGGCCATTGGCCTGGGCTATCCCGGCGGACCGAAGATCGACCGGGCGGCCAGAGAGGGGAACCCTCATGCGTTTGAATTTCCCAGAACAAAGGTGGAGGGTGCGGAATATGATTTCAGTTTCAGCGGTCTGAAATCTGCTGTCCTGAATACGCTGCATCAGGCGCAGCAGAACGGGCAGCCTGTCTCCGTGCCGGATCTGGCGGCTTCCTTCCAGTGGACGGCGGTGGAGATCCTGACGGAGCATACCGTACAGGCGGCGCGGGCGCTGGGGGTGGAGCAGGTCGCCCTGGCAGGCGGGGTCGCAGCGAATTCCGCGCTGCGGCAGCGGCTGAAGTCCGCCTGTGAAGCGGATGGGATCCGTTTCTATGTACCAAGGCCCTCCCTGTGTACAGACAATGCAGCCATGATCGGCGCGGCGGGTTATTACCGCTTTGTGCGCGGCGAGCGCGCGGATATGACACTGAATGCCATGCCGGATCTGCCTCTGGGAGACAGGGAGCGTCGCTATCATGCAAATGCGGGGGCCCGGGGATGAAGGCAGGCGCCGTCTTACTGGCAGGAGGAAGCGGCCGGCGGATGGGGAGTGACATCCCGAAGCAGTATCTGCCGCTAGCGGGGCGGCCGTTGTTATCCTATGCGCTGGATGTCTTTCAGAAGAGCGCATGCATTCAGGAGATCATCATCGTCTGTGAGACGGGAGGAGAGGAGAGACTCCGCCGGGAGATTCTGCAGGCGCAGGACGGTTCGGAAGTCTGTGCGCGGTATCCAAAGGTGAGTGCCGTCGTCCCTGGCGGTGCGGAGCGCTACATCAGCGTCTGTCACGGGCTGCGGGCTCTTTCACCGGATACGGAGGCTGCCTTCATCCATGATGGGGCGCGGCCCTTTGTCACAGAGGCGCTGATCGAACAGCTGTCGGCGCTGGTACAGCGCCATGGTGCCTGTGCAGTGGCTGCGCCGGCGACGGATACGGTGCGTCTCGTGGATGAGGCCGGCTGTGCGCAGGAGACGCCGGACAGAAGGTTTGTCCGGCTCATGCAGACGCCGCAGGTATTCCGCTATCCGCAGATCCTGGAGGCCTATGAGGCGTTGTTGAGGGATGCGTCAGCAGCAGCCACCGCCATTACCGATGATGTGCAGGTCTGGCAGCAGTATGCGCCGGCACCGACGCCGGTACGTATCCTGGATGGGGATGCGACGAACCTGAAAATCACAACCCCACTGGATATGCGCATGGCGGAGCTGCTGCTTGCCGATTACAGCAGGTAAAACGCTGCCATCTATTTCAGAAACAGATACGCGGCCATGTAGATCACATTCGGAACAAGCGCCAGAACCGTCTTCGGGATGATCCGCCAGTCCCGGGTGTAACACAGCAGCAGGAATGCCAGCACCCCGATCAACCCGCTGCCGAACAGCACACCCATCGAACTCATGATGCCGGAGGAGAGACATACCAGTACCAGGACGATCCAGGCACTGTTCCTGGCGAACCGTCCACCACCGGTCTCCTGCAGCCAGAGCCGGCTCTCCTTCCGGCAATCCTCAAACAGCCACAGGAACACCCACAGAATGAGCGGCAGAGAGAAATTAGCCACCATGGCCTTGCCCTGCCAGGTCCGCATCATCAGAAAGGTCTCTGCCGTATAGATCGAGGTATTCCCGAACATCCGCACCAGCCCGATCAGCACCATGAAGATCGGCAGCTGTCCTCTTCTCTTGCGCAGCAGGATGCGGCCGATTTCGAGCTGGATCAGATAACTCACAGGCAGTAACAGAACCGGCATGATGGTATGGGAGACAATCGTCGCGTGGATCCCGGACTGTCTGGCGATGAAGGCGATCCACATGGTGAACACCGCCATGGCATGCCGCATATCCAGTGCTGTGGAGATCCCGGTATATGGGACGATGGTATTCATCACATCGATCTCCTGGGCCTGGAGCGACTCCACCACATAATACGCGTCATCCCCGTCAAAGGAGGCTCTTGTCACGGCCATATACAGCTGAAACGCCACGAGTCCCGCAAACAGCAGCCAGTACATGATTCCCTCCCGGGTATACTGGGGCTTGACCAGTCTGGGATCCGTACGGGGACTCAGGAACGACTCCGCCCGCGCGATGGTTTCTCCCGGAAAAAGTACGATCCAGGACGATGTATTCGGCGTGTTCAGGATCCCGCGGAAGGAAAGCACCCATCCGGTGAGTGCAAGTGCGATCAGCAGAATGCTGTAGATCACGGTGGTGTAGGTGAAGGCGCTGTACTGTATCAGCAGCATGCACGGAATCGCGACGAATTCAAACAACACAAAGGAGGACAGCAATCCGCAGAGGTAGGTCGCCCCCGCTGTCCGGCGTGTGTCCGGCAGACACCGGGCAACCAGCAGCCCTGCCCCCAGTGGTGCCAACAACAGCCATAGAATCAACGCCAGTCCCTTGCCCAACAGGATCATCTCATTTCACCCTCAGATAGTCCGTACCCATGGAACGGAAATACTGTACCGGTGTCGTCTCGCCATCCGGTCCGTAACAGAACAGCCGCACATCCTCATCGATGTGTGCATCATCATACAGATAGTTGACATCCATGTCCTCTGCCGTATACAGGAAGCGAAAACGCTGCTCCACCGGGTAGTAATACAGATGTCCAATTGCGGAAGGCACATCCTCCAGCGAACCGTCTCCCCAGGCCTCCCAGCAGTTCACTGCCCCCTGCCCGTCTGCGTGAGGCTCCCGTACCAGCAGGTAGGGCGTATCCCCGGCAGCGGCTTCCCATACCGCGGGAGTACCCGCCAGCCGTTCGATCAGTCGCAGGGCCGCTTCATCCGACCATAGCCCGGAGCCGCTGTTGATATAGAGCACCAGTCCCTGATCCTCCATGGCCTGCGCTGCCAGCAGCTTTTCCAGCAGACCACTTTCCTCTGCCATCACCCTGTTGGTGATGGCAAGCTGATGCTGCCCGGCCAGCTGCTCATAACAATGATCGTAAGCGGTATCTCCGCGGTGATCCACAAGCGCCGTCTCCTGCTGCAGGAAGGCCCCCAGTGCATCCGTTGCCCGGATCATCCCCATCAGGTTCAGGTGACCGTCGTCGTTCTCATCAATCATCAGATCCACGGTATCCTGCGGAAAAACAAAGAACGGAATCCCATACTCCGCTGCAATGGCCTGTGCGGTGTATGTGGCCTCCCGGTCTGCCAGCTCCGTATTGAAAGGAACCTGTGTCAGGATGATCTGTATCCCGTCCTCCTGGCAACTTTCTATGATCCGTCGCAGATACTTTGTCCCCACCGTCTCACTCTGCAACGGAGTAACTTCTGAACCGGGATCTGCCGTGATGGCCGGATGCCTGTTGATGCCGGTGCGTATCTCCGCGCCCATCAGTCCTGAACCGATATACCCTTTCTGTAATGCCCGAAAGTCCTCTTCGGTCAGAGACTTCCACCGGTCATGGTATACACGCAGCGTCAGCCGGAAGGATTCCCTCTTATCCGTATCATGGATCAGATCCTCCAGAGCCTCTTTCTTCATCCGGTTCAGCGGAAAGGCATCCATGTTCAGATGCAGCTGTTCAATCGTCGTATCCGGATCCGTGATGTCATCCGGTTCATCGAGATACTGGTAATCCCGTTCCAGCATATAGGTATCCACCACCACCACCTGAGGCCGGCAGTACTGCCTGGCCAGACGGTACTCCCAATAGGTTGCCTGCATGGGACTGCCATGTCCGCCCATATTATAGGCCGTATATCCAGAGGTCTGCCAGAGGCGAAGCGGACTGATGCCATTGATGACATGGGAGTTGCCCATCAGGAGGATGTCCAGATGTCCCTCCTCCGCTTCCTGGAAGAAAGAAGCGTATTTCACCCGGCTGTCCTTCCGTTCCAGAAGTTTCGTGGCGCCGATCAATCCCAGTACAACCAGCAGCACAAACAGCAGTACCGGAACCAGGCGGCGGAGGAATTGTTTTGTTTCCGTATGATGCATCCGTTCAGAACCCCGCATAGATGAATCTGCCGGCGACATACCCATCGCCCCAGATACCGCAGATGACAATGATCAGCACCGCACCTACTTCCACGCAGAGACGGAATACCGCACTCTGCCGCAGAACCACCCGGGAGAGATCTCCCTTGCTGGCCTGCAGGTGGTCTGCCACAAGGATCAGTCCCAATACCGGAAGCAGAAGCCAGACCTCCACCGGGGCAAGTCCCAGCTGATACAGCGACCCGTCCCACAACTCCCAGGGGGAGAAATGTGTCATCTGCCGAAGAATCTGGAGCGCCTTGCTGACATCCGGCGCCCGGAACCAGACCCAGGCCAGATCTACCAGCAGGAAGGTGGTGAGCACCCGGTACAGCCGGTGGGAAAAGGACTCCCTGCGCAGGCCGAGGATCTCAACGAGCCGGTCCCGCAAAGGCTGCAGCAAGGCCCCCAGCACCTGATACACCCCGTGCAGCAGCCCCCAGATGAGGAAGGTCAGACCTGAACCATGCCAGAGACCGCTGACAGCAAAAGTCAGCAGAATATTCAGATACTTGCGCCACTTGCCCCGTCTGTTGCCGCCCAGCGGGATGTACACGTAATCCTTCAGCCAGGTGGAAAGCGAGATATGCCAGCGGTGCCAGAATTGAGAGACAGAATCAGCCAGATACGGTGCGTTGAAATTGTCCGGCAGCTCCACCCCCACCAATCTGGCGGCAGCAATGGCGATGATGCTGTAGCCCGCGAAATCACAGTAGAGCTCCATACTGTAGCACAGGGAAGCAATGAAAACCACCAGACCGCCATAATGCGACGGTTTGCGATAAACGGTATCCACAATGATGGTCAGCCGTTCTGCCACCACCAGCTTCAGGAAATAGCCGTACAGAAGCTGCAGAATGGAACACCGGATCTGATCCCAGTTCCATACGGCAGGTCTGGACTGTAATTGCGGCAGGAATACACCGGCACGGGTGATCGGGCCGGAGACCAGAGTGGGAAAGAAGGAGACAAACGCTGCATAGCGGATCAGATGACGCTCTGTCTCCTGCCGCCCGGCAGCAACATCGTAGACGTAGGACAGGGCCTGAAGCGTGTAGAAGGATAAACCAACGGGGGCCAGAATCGCAGACAGTACATGAGACTGTCCACCTGCCCCTGTCAGAAAGGGCAGTCGGTGCAGCACCAGCAACCCCACACACAGCACGGTACAGCTGGCGGTAACAGGGCGGGTGGCATGTGTCCCGTTCTCCAACAGCCGCCCGCTGAGATAGGTGATGAGAATCACCAGTCCCAGAAACGGCAGATTCTCCCAGCCAAGCGAGGCACAGAACAGGAGATTCAGCACCAGCAGGACCACCGGACGCAGACGTACAGGAGCAAACGCACTGCACAACGCGGCGACAGGCAGGAAGATCAGAAAAGCAACGGAAACGAACTGCACAGGAACTCCTTAACACAAAATGACATTGATAAACAACTTTTCTTATTTTAGTATATAGGAAGAATAAACACAAGCGAAGGAATCAAACGGATGAATCAGAACAGACCGGACAACCGGCACACAAATGAGGCGCAGAACCGTCAGGGGAGCCTGCCCTGGTGGGTACATGTCATCGTACTGGCAGCCATTGCTGTTGTCATCGGCATAGCCGCCTTCCGTCTGATGGTATGGAACAGAGGCCATGAGGTGGATGTATCGGATATCGATGAAGCGGAATATGACGTGGAGGTGAGCGATAATATCTTCCTGTTAAGCAGCGAGGATCTGGCCGGCAAGAAAGAGGACGGCGTACAGACCATCCTGTTCCTGGGTGATGATCTGCTGACCTTCCGCCTCTCGGAAGAGGAGGAGAGTCTCGCGCAGCTCATCGGCGACCGGCTGGATGCGGAGGTTGTGGATTGCGGGATTGCAGGCACCACGGTGGCACAGAGAGATGCCGTACCGGATGGCAGCTACCCCCAGGACCTGCTCTGTTTCCGGCAGATGGCCCAGGCCATTGCCACAAATGAGTTTGAACCACAGCAGCGCGCTGCATCGGCACTGGGAGACGAGACAGCCATGCAGGCACTGGACAGACTGGCTCAGGTGGATTTCGATGCGCTGGATATGCTGATTGTGGCCTATGATGCATCGGACTATCTGAATCAGCGGATCGGCATGAACCCGTCGGATGATGAGGATCCCATCACCTACCGTGGCGCCATGGTGGGCGGGCTGCACCGCATCCGCGCGCAGTACCCGCATATCCGCATTGTGGTGATGTCTTTTCCCTTCTGCTATGCCTATGGTGCGGACGGCAGTGTCGTCAGCGGTTATCTGCAGAATTTCGGCCACGGACGCATCAGCGACTACTGGCTGCTGTTGTATGACGCCTGCGAACAGTGCGGTGCCTCCTTTCTGGATAATCTCTATGGCACCATCAACGAGAGTGAATCCGACCAGTATCTGGTGGACATCGTCCGGGTCAATGAGAAATGCCGGCGTGCGATCGCGGATCACCTGGCGCGGGCACTGAAGGAGGGCGGACAATGAAGAAACTGAGGATGATTCTGCTCCTCCAGGGTGCAGTCCTGATCTATTCACTGACCACGGTCATCGGCAAATATACCGCCGGGCACCCCATGTTTTCACGGGAATGGATCCTGCTTTATCTGCTGGATTTCGCCGTGCTGGGCATCTATGCGCTGATCTGGCAGCAGCTGCTCAAGCGCTTCCAGCTCTCCATCGCCTATGCGAACAAGGCCATGACCCTGCTATGGTCGCTGCTGTGGAGCGTCGTTCTGTTCCATGAGGGCATCACCCTGCCGCGGATCGTGGGGGTGCTGCTGGTGATCGCAGGGACCATCATCCTGAATAGTGGAGAAGAGGAGGCGCAGACATGAGCCTCTACATCGGTCTGATGCTTTTCGCGCAGCTGCTGGCCTCTGTTTCCCAGCTTCTGTTGAAAAAGAGTGCGGATAAAGAATATGGTTCTTTCCTGCGCAGCTACCTGAACCTCCTGGTGATCGGGGGCTACGGGCTGTTGGTGGTCTCGATGTTCCTCTCCATCGTCTGCTACGGCGGTATGCCGTATATGTATGTCGTCATCATCGAGCCCGTGAGCTATGTGATGGTGATGCTCCTGGCGCGGCTGTTCTTTCAGGAGAAGCTCACCGCGAGGAAACTCCTGGGCATGACCCTGATCCTGGGCGGGATTCTGGTGTTTTATCTGCTGTGACCCCTGGCGGTGAGGCTCAGGCGGCGATCTGCCATACGGTCTTGTCCTTCGGCTGCAGCGGGATGTAGTAGCTGCTGCCGTCCTGCTCGATGGGTGCGCCGGTTCTGCGCAGGCCGTTATGCTCTGCCACTTCGAGAATCCGGTGCAGGAGCGAAGACTGATCCGGATGTTCATCATCCGCGGGCTGACATTTCGGTGAGAGGATCACTTCGGAGATCCCGAAATTAAAACTGTCCAGATCCGCATCCACCGCTTCCACGCGGTCGAGCTTCTTCACATCCTGCAGCAGCTGCTCCAGCTGTGCGGACAATCCAAGCCGTTCTGCTGTTTTATAATCTCTCACCTTCATCTTTGTCACCTCCGTGTGCGCATGATGCTGTTATTTCTGTTTCAATGGTCTCCCTTGACCTGTACAAAAAGAGTATCGGATGAAAGTGACGGAAATTTATGCTAAATATTCCGGCGAATCTGCCGACAGCGGCGGGCATCTGTTATAATGGAAAATAAAAAGGAGAGATCGCTATGAAAAAACAGTTACTTGCATTTCTCACAGCGGCGTCGTTATGTCTGGCACCGGTGACAGCCTGCTTTGTCGTGCCGCAGGGAGTCATCGTCTCACAGGCGGCATCCCTGAAGCTGAAAACCGTCACACTGCAGATCCATATCGGGGAAGATGGCACCGTCAAGCTCAAGAACAAAGCGGGCGAGAAGGTCACCTGGTCCGTCCCTGATGAATACAGCGGTATCATCAGAATCAAGAAAAGCAATAAGAAGAAGGCTGTCATCACCGGGCTCACCCCCGGTACGGCGAAGGTCACGGCGCAGGTGAAGGGCAGTGTCTTCATCTGCGATGTCACCGTCACCGGCAGCAGCTCGGGCGACAGTTCTGAAAGCGGAGAGGCCGATGACCCTACCAGCAGCTATACCGGCATCACCACCGCGCCGGCGGGTGCCACGCTGGTGACCAGTTATGACGCTCTTCCTGATGATGGGGAGGATGATACGGAGGGGTTCAATCAGGCCATCTGGGACGCGGCTGCCAGGTCCGGAGTCGTCTATGTCCCGGCGGGACAGTACCAGATCTCCATCAACGGTGGTGTCGGCATTGGTATGCGGAGCGGTGTCCATCTCATGATGCATGACAAGGCCGTACTCAACGTCACCGGAACAGACCAGGACTGGTACAATGTGATCTATATCGCCAATGCGGAGAATGTTTCCATCACCGGCGGCAGGATCAGCGGAGAGCGATCCGTGCACAAGGGCAGCGACGGGGAGGACGGTATGGGCATCGGTATCCTGGATTCCACCAACGTGACCATTACGGGGATGACCATCTCTGACAACTGGGGGGACGGGATCTATCTCGGTACGACTTCAGCTCTTCAGGGAGGCTGTAAGAATGTGACCATCGACAGCTGTAAGATCAGCAGGAACCGCAGGAACAACATCTCCATCATCCATGCTTCCGATGTCACCATCAAGAACTGCAGCATCTCGGATGCCTATGGCAAGCAGCCCCAGGGCGGGATCATCATCGAGCCCAATCTGGAGAACGGCAAACTGCCGGTCTGTAAGAACATCACCATCCAGAACACCACCATCTCCTGCAAGCAGGAAGCGACTCTTGACGGCAATTTCTACTGCTTCATGACCATCCATTATCCCGGGGACAGTTCTGTGAAGACCTGCGACAATGTCACCATCACCGGCTGTAAATTCAATGGCTCCTGCTTCAACGGATCCGGTGTCAATATGAGCATCAAGAACTCAAAGATCAGCGGGATCTTCTATGATGCGAGAAACGCCAGGATCTCCGGTGACACCACCATCGGAAAATATGAAAAGGTAGAGTAACTATTCAGATTTACCGGATCACCCCGTCGGCCAGACGGGCGAACATCTCGGCCAGATCGCGCGTGGGCATCCAGCCCAGCGCGGTCATGCGGCTGATATCCAGATTCAGCTGCATCTCGGGATTAAATCCACAGGCAGCCAGGGCGGCCGCCTCCGGAATCTCGATCCGGACGGCGGGGACATGCCCCCTGCTGCTGCCGATGACATGTGCCGCGGTTTCGGCCATCTCCACGATGGTCACCGCGGTTTTTGGATTGGCCGCATTGGCGGCCGTCCCTGCGGGAAACGCTTCCCCATCTGCCATTAACAGGGTCAGGATCGCCCGTACGGCATCCGCCGTATAGAGGTAGGGCCGGACGGTGCGCCCTGCGGTACGCAGAACGATGTCCTGTCCCTCCATGGCGGATCGGGCAAAAGCCATAAATGCCCGCTCATCCGCATAGTCCACACCGGGGCCGAAGGTCTGGGTCAGCCGCAGGATCCGCACCGGTAGCTGGTGCTGTGCCGCATAGGCGGAACAGAGCGTTTCAGCCATACGTTTTCCCTCGGAATAGCTGCTGCGGGGCTTGGCTGGATCCAGGGTACCGAAATCCACCTCTGTCAGTAAGGGAACATCCTCAGATCCTGCCGCATCCCTGCGGGGCGTTCCGTACACCTCCAGGGAGGACAGCTGTATCATCGAGCGGATCTGACAGGTGCGGGCCAGATCCAGCATCCTGCGTGTTCCATCGATCACGGCCAGTGCGGTATCCGCCGCACGTGCAACGAAGTCCCGGGAGCGGGTGGGGGCGGCACAGTGGATGATGTAATCCGGCCGCAGCTCTTCCGCTGTTTTGACGGTATCGGCTGAGAGCGGTGCGCATACATCCTCATCCCAAAGGGTGGTCTCTGTGCGTCCGGCGATCCCTTTCAGCCGCCCTTCCGCTGCCCGTGCCGCGTTCCGGACCGGCAGCAGCACCTGTAGCTGTGTGCCCTGTTTTCTGTTCAGGGCGGAAAGTGTCCCCGCCACCTGGGAGCCGATGAGCCCGGTGGCTCCGGTGATCAGGATACGGGCCCCGGACAGGGCTTCCCCATACTGTTCACCAGCCCAGTCCGCCAGCTCTTCGACATCCTCCTGCAGCACCAGGTTGTCCGGAAACTCCGGCATCGCCTGTATGCCCATCATGATCCCTCCCGTTTTTCCACGGACTTTAAGTCCGCCGCCGTGGGTTCCTGCGCCTCGCCGCTCTCTCTGCGGTATTCCAGGAGTGCGCGCAGCAGGTAGACATCCACCGGCGTTGTGACCTTGATGTTGCCGCGGTTGCCCTCCACCATATGGGTGGGGATCCCCAGGGACTGCAGGATCGTACAGGCATCCACCATATTCGTATAACCACCCGGCGTCTGGCGGATCCGGTCGTGGGCCGCCAGGATGTCGCCGAGGCGGAAGGACTGCGGCGCCTGACCGGTGAAGGTCTCCCGGCGCAGCGGAACCCGCTCGACCTGCTCCCCGTCGTCACTTACAAGGATGGTCTCATAGCACGGGATGCTGGTGATCGCATTGCCATTCCTCCGGACACCCTCGATGTTACGGGAGATCACCTCCGGGGTGATGAAGGGCCGCACACCGTCGTGCAGCAGCACGATGGAATCATCTGCGCAATCTGCGGCCGCACGGATGAGTGCGTTGTAGATAGACTCCTGTGCGACATGCCCTCCGGCCACCACATCCACGGTCTTGGTGATGCCGAACCGTTCCGTCAGTTCCTTCGTATAATCGATGTAATCCTCATGAACGGCGAGATAGATCCGCGCCACCTCCGGATGCTCCTGGAACAGCCGGAGCGTATGGATGAGGATCGGGATACCGTCGATCTCCAGATACTGTTTGGGAAGCGCCGTTCCCATCCGCCGACCCTCGCCCCCGGCGAAGATGATCGCTGCACATGTGGTTTCTCTCATGGGATCCTCAGAAGCTCTTTTCATATTTTTTATGGAAAAATTTGGCCATCAGGAAGGCCTGTACCTTCCGGAACCAGTGTACCTGTTCGATATAGATCAGCGGGAGCTCCACCATGCGGCTCCTGTCGATACGGCCATCCGCCAGCCGTTTCTCCAGCCAGACGTTGAAGATCAGCTCCGCGATGCGCCCGATGTAGCGCCCCTGGTAGGAGGATAACTCCTCCTCCGACATATAGTTCTCCAGCTCCGCCAGGATGCCGAAGAGCCAGCTGCAGTAATCCTCCAGCAGCTCCCGCCGCAGGATCATCATATTGAACATATACCCCCAGGTGCGGTTCATGACCCGGTCATAAGTGTCCAGATACTCCGGACAGCGGTGTTCGATGACGCTCCGGGTACTGTCGAGCTGCTCCTGATAATGGGTATGGGCGTAGTGGGAAGCCAGCGTTTCGATGTAATAATGGCGCTTCTTCGGCACGATGAGATCCGCCCGCTCGAACAGCGATACCAGCTCCGGACCGGTCAGGATCCGGTCCAGAGGGGCGGAAGCATGACGCCTGGCGCAAGAGGGCGAACCGAGATAACGCCTGTAGTGTACCAGACCGATGACATCCGCATCGAGATTCTTCCAGGCCCAGTAGAGTCCCGTCAGCTCGCAGTAGCTGGCGTTGTGATCCGAGATATTGTCCCCCGTATCATCCGTCTGATATCCCAGGCTGCGCTTATGATGGCGCAGGGCAGCGCCCACATGCAGCGGCAGATACACCGGATCATGCGGCATCTCATATTTCTTCGTCGTTGCGACGATGATTTTGGCACGATTACTGTCCAACATTCATTTATTTTACCATAAAACAGCCCGGGAGATGCAGGCTACTTTACATGAAGAACAACATAATCATCAAACCGGCCGACGACATCGCCCTCCATGGCCTCCGGCAGCTCCGTCACATGCAGGATCCATATGGTATCCGCCATCTGCACATCCGGCCAGTTCTCCGGGAGGCCGAAGGTGAACCGTCCAAAGGAGGTGGCGACACGGAACTCGGCCGTGGCATCCCGCCATACCACAGTGTCCAGGAACTCTGCCGGCAGTGTCTCCGAGGCATACAGTGCCAGCACAAAGGGTGCCTGGAGTCTGGCGTAGGTGGAGACAATGGGCTGATCCTTCCCCGCACAGAGGAGGGCTTGTTCCACGGCCTCTGCATACCCCGGCATGAAGCAGTCCTTGCTGCTGCCCGCATAGGTCTCACCGAAATAATCCCGGACGAAATGCCTGGCGGAATAACACACCATTCCGCAGAACAGTACGCCGGCCAGACACAGCAACCCGCCGGCAACCCGCCGGCCGCCCTTCTGCCTGGCCTGGGCCGGGGCCGTCAGTAACTGCCACAGGGCCGTCCCCTGGAAGTACAGCATGGGAACCAGTAACAGCGTCAGCCGGTTCACGTCACACTCGATGAACAGGGAGAACAACAGGGTCACCGCGGTCAGAACCAGGAAGCAGACATCCGCCGTGGCATGCAGCCGGTTATGCAGGATCCGGCGCAGTGCCAGGCCGATGCCGCACAGGGTGAGGGGCCAGGTGAAGTGGTAGAACTGCGCATAACCCGGCAGCACATTGCAGATCAGCTCCCCCTCCTCTGCACCGACGGTCAGGAACCTGGCCAGATAGCGGAGATTGTGCAGCACCTGCCCCGGCAGTTCCCCCGGAGAAGGGAAAATACTGCGGCTGGCGGTAAAGACCGGAATGGAGAACCACGCCGTCTGTACAGGCGGCAGGGCCAGCGCGTTGATGGCAAAGAAGAGGATCAGCGGTGCCAGCAGTACCACAAATACAGCAATGGCGGAAATGAGCTCCCGTACGTGCATCTGACCCGTGCGCATGGTGTACGCCGCAAGACACACCAGAGCCACCGGGATCACCAGTGTGGCAGAGCCATAGGCATAAATCGAAAGCGCAAACACACCGGCACTGCAAAGATACAGAGGGAACCGGTACCGTGCCGACTGGGCGCCCCGGACGAAGAGGATGACGGCCAGCAGCTCCACAAAGGGCAGGATATTGGCATCCAGCGCCCAGCGTGACAGCATCAGGTGCCAGGGATTCACCACCATCAGGAGGCCGGTGACGAACACCGGCAGGAGCGATCCGGGGGTGGTCTCTTCTTCATGCGCCTGGTGAACGGGCAACAGCAGCCAGAGCGGAATGGTCAGTGCACCCAGGCAGGCGGGCCAGAAGCGCAGGGACCAGATATTTCTGCCGAAAATCCGGGTGGAGAGTGCGGTCAGATAGACCAGCAGGGGACTGCCCCCGCCGGAGCCCCAGGTAATCGGGTATACCGGCCAGTGATACCCGTTGCGGTCCATCCCGTAGGTCGCGAGGCACCAGGCATCGTACCCGATGGAGGCCTCATCCTGGTTCAGCCCCGCAGGCACCAGTCCGAGCAGCAGGAAACGGGAGAAAAATCCCAACCCCGCCAGTCCGATGAACAGCAGGACATAGATCCATCCGCGTCTGTCTGATCCTGTTCTCATGGATGCATCCTCCATTTGCCAGGCGGCAGCAGGTCAGCCAGCCAGACCATGCCCATCGCAGCCACCGGCAGCATGGCCAGCTCATAGCGCAGCGTATAGCGGCCGGAAGCCTCCCACAGCTCATGGAACAGGAGTCCGCCGAAGAAGAACAGCGGCAGCAGGTACTGTTCCGGATCCGCCGTTTTCCTCCGGCACAGCTGCACACAGCCGATCGCTGCGAAGAAATACAGAAGCAGATGGAAGAGCTGCATCACCGCCTGGAACACACGGTAACCGGCGCCGTAGGTCAGCACCTCAGCGAGGGCCCCTCTGTCCTGGTGGCGGCCGGTCAGCTCCTGTTCCCTAAGGGAAGCCTTGGTGGGGTCTCCCCACTGGGAGAGGAACTTGATCCCAAAGAATTTGACCGCGTAGCGCGGCCTGGATATGAACTGCGCCAGCCGTTCACGGATCTGCGCAACTGCGGCCTGCGCCGCCAGCGCCGAATCCTCTCCGGCCTCTGACAGCAGCCGCACATTGGTGCCGTCGTACCAGCCGTATTTCCCGTCCGTCTCGTTCAGGCCCATGGCGAAATAAGCCGCAGCCGGCTCCCCTGCCTGTACTTCCAGACCGCTGCGGTGCTCGTAGTATATTTTGATGCCGGCCTGGAAGCCCCAGGCGAAGAGTATCAGGAGCATACCCGCCAGGATACAGCGCAGGGCACCCTGACTGTCCCGTGCGGAGAGATGGCGGCAGCATACGACGAACAGGATGCCCCCCATGGCGATCAGGGCCACGGCACCATTGGTTTTGATGAAGAAAGAGATGCCTGCCAGCAGTGCGGCGGCGACCCCATATCCGGGCTGCGGATGCTCCAGGAACCGCAGCAGGCAGTAGAAGGCAGCAAACAGCGGTCCCAGACACCAGATGTCGTTGTAGATAAAGGTGCTGTAGACGTAGAGCATGAGGCATCCGGGGGATAGCAGCGCCAGTGCGGTACAGACGCGCGCGTCCCGAGTCAGAACCCATGCGGTCCGATACAGGTAGAACATCGTCATCAGAATCGAGAGGACATTGAGGAGCTGATAGGGGAGGAACCGGTTCGCCCCGAAGACAGCGGTCAGCAGCTCGCTGATCCACACGTAGGAGAGCTGATGCGGGCAGTAGACCAGATATCCGTCCGCCAACGCGTGATAGTCACTCTGTTGAAATTCCAGGGTGATCCCGTTCAGGATATAAGCATCGTTGGTGGGCAGGCCCCGGATCACAGCCAGCAGGAACAGCATGAAAACCAACCCCCAAACCAGCATCAGGAGGCAGGGAAGAACCGGCATCCGGTCCGTGCTGCCGGCAGGTTCGTCCCTGTGCCTGCGCAGTCCCCACAGCAGCAGGAGGGCGGTCACCAGAAATACAAGCAGTGTCGGAAGAACAGGGATCCGATAGAAATCCGGATAGTCATTCTCCTGATACGGACGGAAAACCACAGTGAAGAAAAAACCGAAAAAAAGGAGCCCGGTGCAGACCAGAGCCAGCAACCCAGACAAAATCCGGAAGCACCAGTCAAAGAACCGCATCACGTCATCCTACCTTGGCCGCTCGATGTGGACGGGGAAGCGGACCTCCAGCATCCGTGCCGTACGTGCTTCCCGCGCCGCAATCGCTGTCCGGATGTCTGCCGGCAGTTCCCCTTCGATCAGCCAGTCGATCACACGGTCGCAGGCGCCGGAATCAAAGTGGTCGAAGTGGTGCGTCACATAGGCCTCCACCTTCTCTGCCTCATAGTCCTGTGCAGCGATGGCATCACACAACTCGGCAAAGGTGGTACACACCTTGCCCGGTGCGGACTCCCTGTAGGGCCGGTGGAAGCCTCTGGAGAAGGAATACTGGATCTCGTCGAAGGCATAGAACAGCATGGGCCGCCGCATCAGGGAATACTCATAGATGTTGGAGGAGTAGTCCGTGATCAGCAGATCCGTGATATAGAACAGGTCGTTGATGCCCGGATAATCCGCTACGTCGATGAATTTGCCGGCATACCGTTCGGGGATGGAGATGGGTTTGTTCACCCAGGGATGCATCCGGAACAGCACTACGGCGTGATCTCCCGTCACGGCGTCCAGACGTTCCCAGTCGATGAGCTCGTAGGGATAGTAGGCATCAGCCACATTTTTGCCCCGGTAAGTGGGTGCAAAGAGGATGACCTGTTTGTCCCTGCACAGGGGATAGCGTTCGTACAGTGCCTGCGTCGTCTTCTGCCGGTATTCAGGATCCTGGTATTCATCCATCCGGGGCATTCCGGTATTCAGCACGCGTTCGGTATCGATCCCCCAGACCTCGGAGAAGAAGTGGGCGATCTTCCTGGAGCCGCACAGGCCGTAGGTGTACTGTCTGTGCGCAGAGAGCGGCGGCGGTCCACCGATGTTGGAGAACCGGGAGTAACCGGAGGATTTGAAGCCCGCGCCGGCATGCCAGGTCTGGATCACGGTGGTGTCCGGCCGGAGCACCAGCCAGTCCATGGTCGGCACATGGTCGTCCACGAAGACGATGCCGCTGCGCGCCAGGATGTGGATCAGCGAAAACCAGCGCCGGAGGTTGTTCTGTCCCCGAAGCTTCTTATGGGACCAGGAGAGCCGGGTGTATTTCCGGTCAAGTCCCCGCGCCTGCATCCTGTCACGGATGGCGGTGAGATTGGCGCCCAGGCGCTCGGACTGTTCATTGATAAAGAGGATCGTTGTGGCGCGGTGTCTGCCAAAGAGCCTGCAGAGGATCCGGTAATACCAGGTCACATAGACCCGGAGATCGCAGAAGGTGTGCTGAAAGGTCTTTGAAATGGAAATGCAGTCCTTGCGCAACCAGGTGATGGGCATTTCCTCCGCGTTGATGATGTCCATGCGGAAGGGCAGACGAGAATTGTCCTCCAGAACAAAGAAGGAAACGCCATAGGATTTGTGGATTTTCTGACCATAGAGGAAGACGCGGGAGCGCTCCTCAAAACAGGGAGTGATCTCCGGTGCGGCATCAAATTCAGCCAGAATGCGATCCCCCTCACAGACATTGATCCGATAGAATCCCGCGGGGATCACCCTCCGGTTTCCGTTGTTGGTGATGTTGACCCGCAGGAGGAAGGAATGGTCCGAGGCCTCCTCTATATCGAAATAGGCACCGGCGAACCCTTTTTCGTCAACAAGATAGAACTCCGGTGCCGCCGGCAGATGCTTTCCGGGCAGCGGAACAAGATCGACGCGGATGCGTAACAGAACACGCTCCCAGGAGATCTCAGTGACCGTGGCGGTGAGTTCTTTTGTTTCCGTCATTTTCATCATAATAGATAAGTATATCAGAGCGCAGGATGCTTGTCACGTGTTGGCCTGTATGATAAAATGTAGGCGTGTTTGTTACGGGGGAAACAGGGGGGGAAGCTTTACATTATGACACAAGCATTCAGGGGAGATGCAGCGCCGGCGTTGAGAATAACAGTAGCAGGTACGGGATATGTGGGTATGTCCCTGGCCGTGCTGCTGTCACAGGAGCGGCTGCAGACGACAGTGACGGCAGTGGATGTGCTGCCGGCGAGGGTGGAACAGATCCGCGCAGGCCGGTCTACGGTACAGGATGCGGAGATCCAGCGCTTCCTCGATCAGGGCGGGCTGCGCCTGGATGCCACGCTGGATGCGGAAGCTGCCTATCATGGCGCAGATATCGTCATCATCGCCACACCGACCAACTATGATCCCCAGCTGAACACCTTTGACACCTCCCATGTGGAGGACGTGATTGAAGCGGTGATCCGTGCGAATACGGGGTCGGATCCGCTTCCTCTGATTGTCATCAAATCCACGATCCCCGTGGGCTATACCGAGGTAATCCGGAAGCGTTACGGAATCCCCGGCATTGTCTTCTCTCCGGAATTCCTCCGGGAGGGCAGAGCACTCTATGATAATCTCCATCCGAGCCGGATCATCGTAGGTACCAATGAGGCAGATCTGGCCGTTGATGAAAAGGCCCGGACCTTTGGCAAACTGCTGCAGGAGGCCGCGGAGGATGATGCCCCAAAGCTCCTGGTGATGGGCAGTACGGAGGCGGAAGCGGTGAAGCTGTTTGCCAACACCTATCTGGCACTGCGCGTATCCTATTTCAATGAGCTGGACACCTATGCCGAGAGCAAGGAGCTGGATACCGCTGCCATCATCCGCGGGGTCTGTCTGGATCCCCGCATCGGGGATGCCTACAACAATCCCAGCTTCGGGTACGGCGGGTATTGTCTGCCCAAGGATTCCAAACAGCTGCTGGCCAACTACCGCAATGTGCCGGAGGAGCTGATCCGTGCCATCGTGGAATCCAATCGCACACGCAAGGACTTCATCGCGGATCAGATCCTGAAGCGGGCCGGTCTCTACGGGGATGTGACCACCGAGCGGAAGAACAGTATCATCGGTGTGTACCGGCTCACCATGAAGAGCGGCAGCGACAACTTCCGCCAGTCCAGCGTCCAGGGCATCATGAAACGCATCAAGGCCAAAGGGGCCGTGGTCATCGTCTATGAACCCACCATGGAGAACGGCAGCTGGTTCTTCGGCTCCGAGATCGTGAACGACCTGGAGGAATTCAAGAGGCGCAGTAAAGTGATTATCGCCAACCGGTATGCGCCGGAGCTTGCGGATGTGCGGGATAAGGTGTATACCCGCGATCTGTTTGGCAGAGATTGACGGCAGGCAGGAGAGTTGTCAGATGAAGCTGATTATTCAGATCCCATGCTATAACGAAGCGGAGACGCTGCATGTCGCGATTCATGATCTTCCGACGCACATCGACGGGATTGATGTCATCGAGACGCTGATCATCAATGACGGCAGCGCGGACAATACCGTGGAGGAAGCGAAGCGCCTGGGGGTCAATCATATCGTCAGCTTCCGCAGGAACCGGGGACTGGCCTATGGCTTCATGGCCGGCATCAACGCCTGTCTCCATCTGGGTGCGGACATCATCGTCAACACCGACGCCGACAACCAGTATGCCGGGGCAGATATTGCCAAGCTGGTGCGGCCCATTCTGGACGGCGTCGCCGATGAGGTCATTGGTGCGAGACCCATTGATGATACACCCCATTTCAGCCGCAGAAAGAAGCTGTTCCAGCACCTGGGCAGTTATGTCGTGCGCAGGGCCAGCGGTACGGATATCCCGGATGCCCCCAGCGGATTCCGGGCCTACAGCAGGGAGGCAGCGCTGCGTCTCAATGTCATCAACCAGTACACCTACACGCTGGAAACCATCATCCAGGCGGGCTATAACAGGATCGCCCTGACCAGTGTCCCCATCGATACGAACCCGGAGCTCAGGAAGAGCCGGCTGTTCAAGAGTATGTGGGCTTATATGCGCCGCTCCGGCAGCGTCATCATGCGCAGTTACATGATGTACCGCCCCCTGTCCTTCTTTGGTACCGCCGGTGCCATCCTGTTCCTCGCAGGGGTGATTCTTGGTATACGTTTCCTGGTGCTGGGGGCGGACGGTCATACCCAGTCCCTGATCCTTGCGGCCGTTCTGCTGCTGGCAGGCTGGCAGACCTTCTTCATGGGGCTCCAGGCGGATCTCATTGCTGCCAACAGACGGCTCCTGGAGGATATCCAGTACAATGTCCGCCGGATGGAGCTGCAGACCGGAGAGCCGCCGGCCGACCTGCTCACAGCGCATGAACCGGGGCAGAAGCAGGAATGAGCCGTACCGACGAACAATCCGGGAACGGATGGCTGCAAAGTCTGCGCCGCAAGCTGGTCAACCGGGAAACGGTGCTCTATGCGGTCTTCGGGGTGCTCACCAGCATAGAGAATGTCCTGCTGTTCAAGGGACTCCTCCTGTTGAATCTGGATTACCGTATCGCCAATATCCTGACCCTCATCGTGGTGAAGCTTACCGCCTATGTCTGCAACAAGAATTTCGTCTTCCGAAGCCATTGTGAGAGCTTCGGGGCACTGATGGCGGAGGTTTTCCGTTTCGTATTCTGGCGGGGCGCAACAGCGCTGATCGACTATTTCGGACTGATCCTGCTGGTTGAACTGATCCATGTGCCTAAAGTGCCCGGCAAGATCTTTGTCACCGTGCTGGTCATCATCATCAACTACATCACCGGTAAGAAGCATGTTTTCCGTGGAAAAGCGGCAGGAGAAGAAAATGGCTGAGGTTATACTCCATATCGGCACACAGAAGACGGGGACGACTGCTCTGCAGCATTTCTGGGCGGAGAACAGGGAGGTGCTGCGGACCCTGGGGATCGACTATCCGGCATCGGAGGAATTCCTGATCAAGCCCGGGCTCAACCGTAACCGTAACGGCATATGGATCAACCGGTGCGAGGGCGACCCCGAATATGAGATCTATATGGAACGTCTCCTCGCCCACTGCACAGGAGATATGCGGGTATTGCTCTCGGATGAGGATCTGTACTGGCGGATCCACAGGGAGCCGGAGCTGCTGAAGCGGTTCCGGGACCGTCTGGCGGCGCACGGGGTCGGCCTGTCTGTTGTGCTGTATCTGCGCCGTCAGGATGAGTACCTGTGCTCTCTGTGGGCATTTCAGATCAAGATCAACGGAACCAGCACGCTGCAGGAATGGCTCGCGAAGGATGCGGGACGGCGGGGGGATTATGCCGCCCTGGTTGACAGACTCACAGAGCTCTTGGGAGAGGCGCATGTGTACCTGCGGACCTATGAGCGGAAGCGCTTCCAGGGGGGATCGATCTACGCGGATTTCCTGTCCATCTTCGGACTGTCCCTGTCGGATGCGATGCGGCTGCCGGCGCAGGAGATGAACGCGTCTCTGGCGGACGCGTGTCTGGAGGCCAAGAGGCGCCTGAATGAGCGTCCGGGCGGGGGGATCGACAGGGAAAACGCGGAGACGGACCCTGTGGGCTATCGTCGGGCACAGCTGCTGCAGCATGCGCTGATGGATGCGCAGGATCAGATGCGTGCGGAGGGCGTACTGAAGCACTGTTCCTTCTTCCTGCCGGGGGAGAGGGAGGCGCTGCTTGCCCGGTACGCCGAGGGAAACGCGGCCATCGCACGGCGCTTTTTCGCCAGGGAGACATTGTTTGAGGAAACCGCAGTTGCGGCGTCAGATGGGGAACCGGTGTCCGCGGAGGAGCTGATAGAGATCTATCAGCGGATGATTCTGGTGCTGGGAACCTGGGCAGCGGAGCAGACCCCATCGGATCGGTTCGAGATCGGGATGACCTCGGATGAGCTGATCCGTCAGCAGAAGGAAACCATCCGCGCGCTGGAGGAACAGATGCGGCTGCGCAATCTGCCGTCGCTCGTCGTCAGAAAGCTCCGTAAACGCAGGAACGGAAAGCGGAGAAAAAAATAGGAGGATTAACGTGTCTGTTGTATATCTACACATCGGTACACCGAAGACGGGTACCACATCGCTGCAGGCTTTTCTGGGAATGAACCGGAAGGAACTGAGGAAACAGGGGATCGACTATCCCGACGGGAGTGATTTCCTGGAGCGGCCGGCCTATTCCAGGCATCATAACGGGATCTGGATCAGACAGTGCTACGGGGATCCCGCGTATGAGCGGCATGTACAGACGCTGCTGGAGCGCTGTGACCGTGCGCCCATGGTACTGTTCTCAGACGAGGAGATCTTCCGCGGATATCAGAAGGAGCCCGGGATCATCCGGGATCTGCATCAGGCGCTGAAGGAAGCCGGACACAGGATGGAGATCATCGTCTATCTGCGCAGGCAGGATGAGTATCTGACCTCCCTGTGGGCGCAGAAGGTCAAGCGCTTCTATACCGGCTCCTTTGATGAGTGGCTGTCGGGTCTGGCGGACGGCGCAGGAGAGGGGGATTACTTCTCCATTCTGGAAGCACTGGCCCGGGAGGTCGGACAGGAGGACATCCATGTCCGCATTTATGATAAATCCCTGTTTACCGGAACGCATACGATCTATGCGGATTTTCTGTCCATCTTCGGCATAGAGCAGACACCGGCCTATGAGGAGCCGGATTCCCCAAAGAACCTCAGTCTCCAGGATGTCTATCTGGAAACGAAGCGGCGGCTGAACGCGGATCCGGCCTTTCATGTCTCCAAGGGCATCGACAAGGACAGTCCGGTGTTCCAGGCCGCACAGGCCATCAAGGATGTTCTGGTGGAGCTGCAGGAGGAGGCGCGGGCGGCACATCAGCTTAAGAACCGGTCCCTGGTCTCTGCCGCGTCCAGACAGAAGCTCCTGGAGAGCTACGCGGAATCCAATGAGAAGACAGCGCAGAAATACCTGAAGCTCCTTCCGCAGCAGACGTTGTTTCCGCCCTTTGATCCCACGACAGTGACGGATGACATCATCCCGGAGGAGGAGATCTTTGAGGTGATGGCGCAGGTGACCCTGCGGATTGCCAGAGACGCTGCCCAGGGACAGAACGCCGCAAAGGCAAAGCCCGCACCGGATCTGCCGCACAGAGTCTGGCGTGCGCTGAAGAAACGTTTGAAAGGAAAGAATTGAAAACCCGTCCGCAAAGCGCATGGCGCTTGTTGTGCATTGCCGTCCTTGCGCACATGGCAATGCTGGCAGCGCCGGAGGTCAGCAACCTGAACAGCCTGTTCGTCGCTTATGACTACAGGGATCTGTTCCTGTTTCTCGGCACCTGTCTGCTGCTGCAATTCTTTGTACAGCGCACGGACAAAACGGGGAAAGGCACGTTGATTGCCGCAGGGATCCTCTCGGTCTTCCTGTCCCTCATTCTGGTCGTCGGTTATTCCTTCCTCCATACGGATTCTCTGGAGCTGGTATTCGGCAGCAGGGTCCGGATCCTGGCCAGTCTTCTGAAGCTGGCGGGCTATATTCCTTTCTTCACCGTATTCTTCCGTTATCTCTTCTCCGCATTCGACAGAGGACTGGAGATGCTTCGTGCACCGGAGCAGGATACGCCGGCAGGAGGCCCGGTTCTGTGGCGGCGCTACGTTGCACTGCTGGAGAAGCGGCCTTTCCTTACGGCATTTCTGACCATGTGGGTGCTGTATCTGCCGATGCTCTTCATCTGTTACCCGGCCCTTATTATGGGGGATACAGGGCTCCTCCTGGCGCAGGGCTACGGCAAGCCGGATCTCATGCCCTACGAACAGATTGTGCTGGGAGAGGTGAAGCTCTATAACCATCATCCCGTGGTCCACACGATGTTCACGACTCTCTGTGTCCGTCTGGGACATTTCCTCACAGGCACCTGGAACGGAGGAGCCTTCTGCTACGTGCTGGTTCAGGTCACCATTTCCTTCGCCTGCTATGCCTGGGCACTGCGCTGCCTGATCCGGAGATACCGCAAACAACGCTTCTCTGTGCTGTATCTCCTGTATCTCCTCCTCTCACCGGCACTGGTGAACTATCTGATGGTCATGTCCAAGGACACGATCTACGCGGCACTGTTACTCCTGTTCCTGACAGGACTCTCTCGCCTGCTGACAGAGACCGGGTCAGGGAGGAAAGGTTTGAACGGTGAGCTGGCCATCGCGATCCCGGGGATGCTGGCCTTCCGAAAGGAAGCCGCATATCTCCTGTTGCTGACACTGATCATCCTGTTCCTACTGCGGGTGGTGGACCGGCGGGTCTGCGCGATCCTCTTCGTCAGTATCGCCGTGATCCATATGGTCTGGGGGCATGTCCTCCTTCCTGCGCTGGGCGTCGCCCCGGGGAGTCGGAAGGAAGCCTTCTCCGTGCCATTCCAGATGACGGCCCGGTACATTGCCCAGTATGGGGAGGAAGTGACAGAGGAGGAACGTGCCGTCATCGACCGGATCCTGGATTATGATCAGATTGTCGATTTGTACAGGCCAACGCACTGTATCGTTAAGCGGGTGTACAGGGAGAGTGCCACTTCCGCGGATCTGGCTGCCTACGGGCGGGTGTTCCTGCAGATGTTCATGAAGCATCCGAATGTCTACTTCATCGCCGCGGCCAACTTCAAGTACCGGTATTACTATCCGTCACCCATCGATGAGACCGCTTACAATCTGACCTCCTCCACCAAAGAAATGCGGAAGATGAACAAGGAGTTGGATTTCATTCAGACGGATTTCCACTATCCGGAGGATCGGGTGCATACCGCACTTCGGGAGGTACAGCAGCGGCTGTGGCAGTTCATGTGCAGGCTGCCTCTCGTACGTCTGCTGTTCTCCGCCGCAACCTATATCTGGGCCGTACTGGCGCTCTTTGTCTATGCGCTGTTGAAGCGCAATCGCAGGATGCTCGGCCTGATGACACCCCTCGTCCTGATGATTCTGGTCATCATGGCGGGCCCCAGAGGTGGCGGACATCTGCGTTATGTCTATCCGCTGGCCGTCGTGATGCCGGCGGTGTTCCTGTATATCGCACAGATGGGCAAAGGAGAGACGATATGTCAGAAGTGATCGTTCACATGGGGATGCCCAAAACCGGTACCACCTCTCTCCAGTTCTTTCTGGCGCAGAACCGGGAGGTACTGGCTGGTCAGGGGATCTGTTACCCGGATGGCGCCGCGTTCATGACAAGAACCGGTACGTCTGCCAACCACAATGGTCTATGGATTGGCTCCGGTTATGGAACGGAGGGGTATCACGCAGCCTGTGACCGGCTGCTGACCTACGCCTCCCGTTTTCCCCGGATTCTGTTCTCCGATGAAAGCATCTTCCATCGATATTATAAGGACCGCGGTGTGCTGCAGAATCTGCGGACAATCCTGGAAGAGCACGGACACACCCTGCGGATCCTGATCTACCTGCGTCGTCAGGACACCTATCTGCTGTCCTCCTGGGCGCAGCGGATCGGTCTGACCTACACAGGGGATTTCGCTGAATTCCTGTCGGACGGACTGGAACGGAACAAGGTGGATTACCAGGCATACCTCGCAAGATTGTCAGAGGATGTGGGCGCTTCCCAGCTGCAGGTCCGGCTGTTTGAGAAGGAACGGTTCGCCGACGATCAGGCGCTGTACCGGGATTTCCTCTCTCTGCTCGGGATTGAGGATTGTACCGGGTTCTCCTTCCTTCAGGAGACACGCAACATGAGTCTTCGGGGACAATTCCTGGAGACGAAGCGGAGACTGAACCGGTTTCCGTCGTTCCATCTGGATAAAACCGGAGAAAGGGATGCGGCCTTTTGTACCGCGCGGCTCATCCGCAACACCTTGCTGGAGCTTCAGAAAGAAGCGGAGGAGGGCGGAACCCTGCTGAACCGGAGTCCCATTACCGCACAAGAATGCGCCGCCCTGCTTTCGTCCTACGATGCATCCAACGCGGAGGTGGCCCGCACGTATTTCGGCAGGAAGGATGGAGACCCGCTGTTTGCGGATCAGGAGATTCCGGAGAGGGAGGCCGGTTCCTACACGGATGCGGAGATTTTTGACACCATGGCAGCGTTGATCCTCCGGCTGGAGCAGAAGCGTCTGCAGAAGGGCTGAGGGGATGCAGCAGATGAAGGCGGATGTGTCGGCAGGGCCGACCGTATATCTCCATATCGGAACGATGAAGACGGCCACCTCGGCCATTCAGCGGTTCCTGCGGCTCAACAGGGAGCAGCTGAATGCCTGTGGTGCGGCATATCCCTGGCTCTCCTCATTCCACTGGTACCCGGAGCTGGAGGCCGACCGCAACGCCATCTTCATGACCAAGGCCTACGGAACCCCCGCCTTTGATGCATGTGTCGAAGAAGTGATCCAATGTACCAGACAGTATCCCACGGTGATTCTGTCCGATGAGAAGATCTATCAGGCCTGGATCAACAAATGGGATGATCTGATCCTGCGGTTGTTGAAGCCGCTGCAGCAGGCCGGTATCACACTGAAGATCATCATTTATCTGCGGAGACAGGATGAGTATATCTACTCCCAGTGGCAGCAGGAGGTGAAGCAGCGCCGGGATGTGACCTTCCGGACCTATATGCGGGAGCCGGGCAAGCAGGCACAGCTGGACTATGCGGGAGCGCTGGAAAGACTGGCGCAGATCGTCGGCGAGGAGCATCTGATCGTGCGTCTCTTTGAGCAGGAGCAGTTGCTGGGGGGATCTGTGTTTACAGATTTCCTGACACAGGTCGGCCTGTCGACCGACAGGGCGTATATCGATCCGGGCCATGTCAATGAGCGGCTCCGGGACGTCTGTCTGGAGGCCAAGAGGCGTCTGAACCGCTATCCGGATTTCAAACTGAAGGCACTGGACGACAGTCCTTCACAGGAGCAGATCAGCATCGCTGCGCATTTTGAATCGCTGCTGTTCTCCATTCAGGAGGAGCTGGACACGCAGGGGATCGGGAGAGACCGGCCGGCCTTCACCAGGCGGGAGCGGCTGCGGTATCTGGCGCGTTTCCGTAAGGGCAATGCGGAGGTGGCGCGGCGCTATCTGCACCGCGCGGATGGCATCCTCTTCCGGGCACCGGTTCCGGACAGTACGCGTGACAATGAGCAGCCCATCGCCGATGACGAGGTGCTCTACGTATTGTCACGTATGCTGATGAAGCAGGCACAGCAGCTGCAGAAGCATGGCCTGATATAGAGTGACAACAGGTATGCGGCAAACCTGGATTCAGTCAGGACTGCCGCCGTGCCACAGAATGGTGGATGATCGCAGACAGGGGATGGTTTCTGTCTGTAGCGTGACATCATAACCCGCACGGTTCATGTATTCCTGGATGATCTCCATTGCCGGTTTCCTCGTGATGATGCGCAGATCCTCTCTGTAGGCGATGGCGTCCCAGACATTGTCACAGGGCCCCATCAGGGCCTGTTTCCATGGGATGAGGGTGGCGCACCAGCCGCCCCAGCCCATATGATTCATGTGTATCGGATTCAGGAGATCCAGCGGTTCAGAGAGATTATGTACGAAATAGATATGATCGGTATCCGCTGCCATGAAGTGCACCAGTTTGAGATCGTTCCGAACGAGATTCTTTCCGCGTCTGATTTGATCGCTGGCATGGATAAAGGAAAAAACACAGGGGATTAACAGCAGCAGTGCGACAACCGGGATCAGGATACGTTGTCTTCCGGAAGAGGAGTCCATTGCGGCAGGTTCGAAGGCGCGCAGGGAAAAGCTGAAGCCGGTCAGACAGAAGAGCGCCAGTGGCCCCTGGGAGGTCCTCACCGGCATCCGCCCTTCGTAGGCCAGGTACAGGATCTCGGCCACAGCCAGACCAAGCAGCGCGAGATAGATGATCAGCAGCCGCGGTTCTTTTGTCCTCATTAGGAGAACAGCGCCGGACAGGACGGACAGTAGCACCAGCATCCAGACAATGGCGGTGTAGTCCTTGCGGATCATTTGATTAAGGATCCCCATGGCTTTCTGCAGCTTGAAATTGATGGTTTCCTCCGCCCGGTGTGCGTCAGCGATGGCGTGGAGCACCGTCTCGTCCGGTTTATCCGAGAGCTCCAGACTCACTTTCATCAGGCGGTATTCCAGCTCGTCGATACCCAGTTCACGGAACATCGCCTCGTGCTGCGTATATGGAATCCATCTGTCGTAATCCCAGAGTTCTGTGTTGCAGGCATTGATTCTGGCAGAGCGCGCATACGCACCAGTGTAGGCCAGGTGATCAGCCATCCACAGGGAACCGATCACCACCACGGTCGTCAGGAGGAACGCGGCGTAACGCCGGTTCTGTTTGAGCGTCGAAAGATGCAGCAACACCGCAACCAGGAGGAAGGGCAGCATCCCTGCAAAGACCTGGAACCGGATGCCCGCACACAGGATCATCAGCAGGGAAGAGAGGAGGATATCCCGTGCACGCAGCCTGTCAGGCAGGATCAGGCAGCATACGGCACTGATGCCGGCGATGGATGCGGAAGAAGTGTAGTTGAGATCCATCATGCTCTGCCCGTAGGTGTAGAAATGGAGCAGAAGCGTAAGAATGACGAAGACCGCACCATGGGCAGGGCGCCTGGCCGAGGAGAGGGCCTGGAACAGGATGGCCCACAGCGCAAAGAGGCACGTAAACAGCAGCAGGAGGGAGAACCAGTTCAGCATGGGGAAGATCCGGTAGCACAGGATCAGAATGGACCCGAAAACATAATTGAAGTAGATGGTGTGCGCATCGGGCTGTCCGGTAACCTCTCCCCTCAGCAGGGTCCGGATCACGCACGAATCATAGTGCAAACAGACATATCCAAGCCGGTACAGCAGGGAAAAATACAGTATCACAAGAACGCCGCAAACTGCCGCGGGGAGAAGCCATCGATGTTCGTGTTTCTGCTGCGTTGATGCCGTTGTCATCATGACTGATATCATATTATGAAAGCATCTGAATTGCAACCCGGCTTGCCAGAACGGGATAATACTGATATAATATGCCGATTTATCGGGGATTATATTGGGAGAATTGTATATGACGAACTCAGATACTCCGCAGTCTGCGAATCTCATGGCAGTCAGCAGACTGCTGCTTTCATTTGTGGCGACAGCGCTGTTTCCCATGACTTTCGGCCTGGATACCCTGTCTGTCAACAACAGCATACTTGTATTGGCCGTATGGCTTGGGATCAACGGGATCATGCAATGGGGAGCGTTGCCCTGGGACAGGCGGCTCTACAGCATCTCCTGGGTACTGGGATTGATGTACGCACTGATGCAGGTGTGCGGCGCGAGGCTCCTTGCCCATGAAACGCTCATCGGTAGCGGTTGGATGTGGCTGGCGGTGCCGGTCTATACACTGGTTTTCGGTGCGTTCATCCGCGCCCTCTATCATGGATTGGAAAAAAAAGCCGTGTGGCAGCTCACATCAGTGACGGAAGGAATCGGGTCCGCATCAGAAAAAACGGGATGCAGAGGACTGTTGCAGACCTGGGGCGTGATCCTCCTGTGTTGGATACCGGTATGGTTGGCCGCGTACCCCGGTTTCTTCTGTTATGATCAGGATGGAATCTACGCATCATGGCTGGCACACAGTTATCCGGCTAAACATGCGCCGATTCTGCAGATGATGGAAGGTGCGTTCATAGCCGCGTCCTTTCGGCTGACCGGAACCGCCAATCCCGGCATCGCGTTGTATGTATTCCTCCAGATGACAGTAATATCCGGCGTCCTCGCCTGGTCGGTACAGTTGGCGCTGCCCGGTGCAGAGAAGAGGCTTCTGCGTATGATCCTGACGGCGTATTACGCGCTGTTGCCGGTGATTTCTATTTTCAGTATCTGTACGACCAAGGATGTTCCCTTTGCGATGCTGACCGTCACGGTGGTACTGATGCTGTGGCAGTTATTGCGTGATCCGCAGCGTTTCCTGTCAGACAGGATGAAGCTCATCCTGTTTTTTTTCTGCAGCACGTTGATGCTCCTGTGCAGACGTAATGCCATTTATGCACTCATCGTCTCAGCGGCAGTATTGATTCCGGTCTGCCATAAGGGGTACCGGCTGAAATTCACGGCGCTGCTCATCTCGGTTATCTGCTGCAATCTCTTAGTGGTCTCCGTGATCTATCCGAGACTGGGCGTCAGGAAGAGCAGTGATGTGGATGCCTATTCCATACCGATCCAGCAGCTGACCAGAGCCTGGCTGGAGAGACCGGATGCCTTTGACCCCTCAGACAGAGAGTTGTTGAGTGAGCTGACCGGAGAGGAGCTCCGTAAGCTTCAGAATTATGTTCCCGTGGTGGCCAATCCTGTCAAGATGGTCTATCAGGATGCGCTATCCGCCAGACGGGCGGATTTTCTGCGGCTATGGGCAAGGATCGGATGGCGTGTACCGATGGTCTATCTGGATGCCATGCTCATGCAGTCCCTGTATGGATGGTATCCGCCCAGTATCATCGATGGAAAGATTAGGGTGGAAAATGAAAAGTACAGCACCTCTGAGACGAGCTGGTTTTTGTGTACCGTAGAGGAACCGGGTGAACTGCAGTCAAAACTTCCATGGCTCTATGACCGGCTGTGGACGATATCAAGGATGATTTCTTTTCAGAGGATTCCGGTGATCTCCCTGTTCTTCTCTGTTGGGTGGATGTTCTGGCTGCTCTTGTTTACCATGGGTTATCTCCTGTACCGGCGGTCTCCTTTCCGGCTGGCATCACTGATGTTTCCGCTGATGCTGTGTGGGACATATTTTCTGGGACCGATTGTGCAGGTACGGTATTATCTGCCACTGTTCTATCTGATGGCATACATGGTCAGCTGTCTGTTTGAGCGGGAGGCTATAACTACTTGCCATATGGATCCCGCTGTGGTAAAATAATTTTTGCCCGTATCACCATGAACAGTGGGACAGGCAGATGCGACAACAAAAAAAGGGAATCATCAGAAAGGAGTTCAACAAATGAAGATCAAGACAATTCTGGCAGGTGTGGCTACCGTTGCTGCCGCGGCATTCCTGGCACTTGGTGTAACCAGCATCACCTCTCACGCGGAGGACAAGACATTCTGGTATGAGGATGTGAAATACATTGTCGAGAGTGAGGGAAATGGTGAGGATCTGGGTACGGTCAAGGCTTGTGATGTCAATGATGATGCGAAGTCCATCCACATTTACGGAATGCCGAAGGGGGAAAACGGTACGGAGTATGTAACCGTTGGAATCTATAACAGTCTGTTCAAGAACAACAAGACCATTCGCGAGGTGATCATCAGTAAGGTGGAGACCGATACCATCCGTTCGGACACCTTTAGCGGCTGCAAGAACCTGAAGAGAGTGGAGATCTGGGGCACTAAGATCAAGAAGATCGAGAAGAACGCTTTCAAGAATTGCACCAGCCTGGAGGAGCTCCATATCAAGTCAAGCAAGATCACAAAGACCGGTATCGCTAAGAGTTCCTTCGATGGCGTTGGTGATCTCACCGTATACGGTCCTTCAAAGTCAAAGGCTAAGAAGTATGCGAAGTGGATCGTGAACAGAGGCGGCGCTTACGATGCGGACTATGACGTATGGGATTTAGACTGAAGTCAGTCCAGATGCTTCTTTAATTCCATCATCTGATCACGCAGCGCGGCTGCTGACTCAAAATCGAGATCAGCGGCCGCGCGTTTCATTTTGCGCTGTACCTCTCCCACCAGCTTCTCCAGCTCCTCGCGGTTCATGGACTCCGGATCCTTGGCGAAGGCCACTTCATCCTTTGCCACCTTCTTCGAGATCGTGATCAGCTCACGGACGGCCTTGCGGATCGTCGTCGGGGTGATGCCGTGGGCCTCGTTGTAGGCCTGCTGGATGCCCCGTCTGCGGTTCGTCTCATCGATGGCGCGGCGCATGGAGTCTGTGATGGTGTCGGCATACATGACCACATGACCGTCCGCGTTCCGGGCGGCACGTCCGATGGTCTGGATCAGGGAGGTCTCGGAGCGCAGAAACCCCTCTTTGTCAGCGTCCAGAATGGCCACCAGCTTGATCTCCGGGATGTCCAGACCCTCCCGCAGGAGATTGATGCCCACCAGCACATCGAAAACATCCAGGCGCATGTCCCGGATGATCTCCGCACGCTCTAGGGTATCGATGTCGGAGTGCAGGTAACGCACGCGGATACCGGCTTCCTGCAGATATTCGGTCAGATCCTCTGCCATGCGCTTGGTCAGGGTGGTGATCAGCACCTTGCCGCGCTCCTCGGCCGGCGCAGCGGGATCGCCGACGGAATGGCGGATCTCGCCGATCAGGTCATCGATTTGCCCCTCGATGGGACGCACATCCACCGGCGGATCCAGCAGGCCGGTGGGACGGATAACCTGCTCCACGCGCAGCAGCTCATGATCCGCCTCATAGGGGCCCGGTGTCGCCGAGCAGAACAGCATCTGGTCGATATGGGACTCAAACTCGTCGAAATTCAGAGGCCGGTTGTCCAGGGCAGAGGGGAGCCGGAAGCCGTAATCCACCAGCGTCTCCTTGCGGGAGCGGTCCCCGTGGTACATACCGCCCACCTGGGGGATCGTCATGTGGCTCTCGTCCACGATGATCAGGAAATCCCGGTCGTAGAAGTCCAGGAGGGTCAGAGGCGGTTCCCCCGGCGCCATGAAATTCAGATGCCGGGAATAGTTCTCGATGCCGGAGCAGAAGCCGGTCTCCCGCATCATCTCGATGTCGAAATTCGTCCGCTCGGAGATCCGCTGGGCCTCAATGAGGCGGTCCTCCCCCTTGAAGAAGCGCACCCGTTCCTCCAGCTCCTGCTGGATGTTGTCACAGGCCTTATTGATGGTTTCCTGGGGCACGACGTAGTGGGAGGCGGGATAGATCATGACATGGGACAGCTCACTCTTCACATGGCCTGTCAGCGGCTCCACTTCGCAGATCCGGTCGATCTCATCCCCGAAGAGCTCAATGCGGTACATGGTGTCATCGGCGTTGGCGGGGAATACCTCCAGGGTGTCCCCCGGACACGGAAATGGCAGCGGGCCGGCTCCAGATCGTTGCGCTGGTATTGGATCGAGACGAGATCCGCGATGAGCTGTTCCCGGCTCTTCGTCTGGCCGGGGCGCAGGGACACGGACATTCCCTTGAATTCCTCCGGGGAGCCCAGACCGTAGATGCAGGAGACGGAGGCGCCGACGATGACGTCCTTACGTTCCGCCAGGGATGCCGTGGCGGAGAGCCGCAGTCTGTCGATCTCGTCGTTGATGGCCGAGTCCTTGGCGATGTAGGTGTCGGTCTGGGGCACATAGGCCTCCGGCTGGTAGTAGTCGTAGTAGGATACAAAATACTCCACCGCGTTTTCCGGAAAGAACTCCTTCATCTCTCCGTAGAGCTGGCCCGCCAAAGTCTTATTGTGGCTGATAATTAACGTCGGCTTGTTCAGCGTCGCAATGATATTGGCCATGGTGAAGGTCTTGCCGGAGCCGGTAACCCCCATCAGTGTCTCGAACTGGTTGCCTGCTTTGAATCCCTCGACGAGTGTCCGGATCGCCTCCGGCTGGTCGCCTGTTGGCTGGTATTCCGCGTGGAGTCTGAAATCCATAATTGTGTCCGCCTTTTTAAGTCGTGACAGATCAGAACTTGTTCTGATCTGTCATTAGGAAATTCCCGATGATCTTGTGGCCCTCCGGCGTCAGGATGGATTCCGGATGGAACTGGACACCATAGATCGGATACGCTCTATGCGCCACGGCCATCACCTCGCCGTCGTCCGTGGCGGCGATGACCTGCAGCTCTTCCGGAATGGTGTCACGGTCCGCCGCCAGGGAGTGGTACCGCGCCACGGTGGTCCGCTCTCCGCAGCCTGCAAACAGGGGCGAGCGCTGATCGAGCCAGATCTCGGAGCTCTTGCCGTGCATCAGATGCGCCGCATGGATGACCTGTGCCCCGAAGGCCAGGCAGATGGCCTGATGGCCGAGACAGACGCCGAGGGTGGGGGTCTCCTTCCCCAATGTCCGGATCAGCTCCACGATCACGCCGGCATCCTCCGGCCGTCCGGGACCCGGGGAGATGATGATGTGATCGGCGCCGATGGCGCGGATCTCCTCCACGGTCAGCTCATCGTTGCGGATGACACGGATGTCCGTACGGATCTCCCCGATGTACTGGTACAGATTGTAGGAAAAGCTGTCGTAGTTGTCCACAAGCAGGATCATGACTCCACCTCCTGCGCCATCTGAAGCGCCGTGAGCGTTGCCTTTGCCTTGTTCAGGCACTCTTCATACTCCTTCTCCGGATTCGAATCTGCCACGATGCCGGCACCGCTGCGGACGAAGACCCGTCCGTTCTTCTTATAGACGATGCGGATCGCGATGCAGGTGTCCATGTTGCCGGTGAAATCGATGTAGCCGATGGCACCGCCGTAGATCCCCCGCTTGTTGTTCTCCAGCTCCCCGATGAGCTGGCAGGCCCGGATCTTCGGCGCACCGGACAGGGTTCCGGCCGGCAGCACCGATTCGATGGCATCCAGGGCGTCCTTTCCCTCCAGGATCTCCCCCCGTACGGTGGAACCGATGTGCATCACGTGGGAGAATCGCAGAATACTGCGCAGCTGCTCCACCTCCACGGAGCCGAACCGGCTGATCCGGCCCAGATCGTTCCGGCCCAGATCCACCAGCATATGGTGCTCCGCCAGCTCCTTTTCATCCGCCAGGAGTTCCTGCTCAAGGCGCCTGTCCTCCTCCGGATCCCGGCCCCTGGGTCTGGTTCCGGCCAGAGGGAAGGTGTGGAGGATCCCGTTCTCCAGCTTCACCAGGGTCTCCGGTGAAGCGCCCGCCACCTCCATATCGGTGCCGGAGAAATAGAACATGTAGGGAGAGGGGTTGATGGTCCGAAGCAGCCGGTAGGTGTTTAAGAGGCTCCCTTCAAAAGGGGCGCTCAGCCGGTTGGAGAGGACAATCTGGAAGATGTCGCCCTCGAAGATGTGGCGTTTGGCCCGCTCCACCATCTCACAGTACTGCGTACGGTCAAACAGGGCCGACACCTCGCCCAGAAGCCTTCCGGCCTTCTCTGTGGTCTTTGACCCGTTCTGAATCAGGTCTTTCAAGGCTGTCAGCTCGCGGACGGTCTGCTCATAGCCAGCCTCGCCCTCGGAGAGCTTCGTGTTGGCGATGAGGTTGATCTTCTGGCGGACATGGTCGAAGACGATGACCTTGTCAAACAGCATCAGATCCGCGTCGTAGAAATGCTCCGCATCCTCACCCACGCGCCGGATGGTGGGCTCCTGGTAGCCGAAATAATCGTAGGCAAAATAGCCCACAAGCCCGCCGGTAAATGGAGGCATCCCCTCCAGGCGGGGGCTCTGGTAGTCCGCCAGGATCCTGCGGATCTCCTCCGAGGGGTGATCCGTCCGGATGTGTGTCTCCCCGATCTGCATCTCCCCGTCAATGCAGGTGATGGAGAGCTTGGGGTCATACCCAAGGAAGGTGTACCGGCCCCAGGTCATGTCCGCGCTGGCGGACTCCAGCATGTAGCAGTGCCGGGATGCGTTTTTGAGGATCCGGAGTGTCTCAATGGGTGTGATGAAATCGGACAGAATCTCAAGACTGACAGGCATGATCTGATAGCGGCCTTCTGAGAGGAGCTCCCTCAGCCGGTCCACGCCGGGATAGAGCGTCATCTGAACCTCCTTTGAATATAGGAAAAAGGGTTCCATCATATGGATGATGAAACCCGTACCGCGGAGACGGAGGGATTCGAACCCTCGTGCCCCGGAGGGCAAACGCATTTCGAGTGCGCCCCGTTATGACCGCTTCGATACGTCTCCGTAAGTGTCACTGTTCGGCTCCGTCAGCACCCAGCAGGTGTCCGCTCGCGCTCGACGCAAGCTCGCGGTCCCCCTCGCGGGGCGCTGACGGAGCTCGACCGGCACAGTACTGGCTGCGTACTGAACAGTAACACCGAGTATCATAGCATGGCGGGCATAGCCCGTCAAGCTGGACTTATCCATATAAATATAGTAAGATAAAAGTGGTTTTGTCTGGTGGGGTTTGTGCCGGACAACAGACAATGTTAGCCGGATACAGGGCAAGAGGCGTATAGTTCAAAGGAGGGCCAGTCTTATGATGAGGATCGGGATGTTGACCAGCGGTGGTGACTGCCAGGCATTGAATGCGGCCATGCGTGGCGTTGTGAAGTGTATCTCTCACAGCGGGGAGCAGGTGGAGTTCTATGGTTTCCTGAACGGCTACAAGGGGCTCATCTACTCCAACTTCCGGATGCTGACGAGCGAAGATTTCTCCGGTATCCTCACACGGGGCGGCACGATCCTGGGCAGCTCCCGCACACCCTTCAAGACCATCCGCGAGCCTGATGAGAACGGGCTGGACAAGGTGGAGGCCATGAAGCAGAACTACTACAAGCTGCAGCTGGATGTCCTGGTGGTGCTGGGGGGCAACGGCTCCCAGAAGACGGCCAATCTCCTTTCAGAGGAGGGACTCCATATCGTCTCCCTGCCGAAGACCATCGACAATGATCTGTGGGGGACGGATATGAACTTTGGTTTCCAGAGCGCCGTGGATGTGGCCACCAATGCCATTGATAACATCCACACGACAGCGGACTCCCATGGCCGCGTCTTCATCGTGGAGGTGATGGGCCACAGGGTGGGGTGGCTGACGCTGAATGCCGGTATGGCCAGCGGCGCGGACATCATTCTGATTCCGGAGATTCCCTATGACATCGACAAGGTCGTGGAGGCCATCGAGGCCCGTGAGAAGAGGGGTTCCCGCTTCACCATCATGGCAGTGGCCGAGGGTGCCATCAGCAAGAAGGACGCCAAGCTCTCCAAGAAGGAATACGAGGAGAAGCTGGCCAAGTCGCCTTACTCCTCCGTGTCCTATGCCATTGCGGACAAGATCCTGAAGAAAACCGGACGGGAGGTCCGTGTCACGGTGCCCGGACACATGCAGCGCGGCGGTGCGCCGGATCCCTACGATCGCGTGTTTGCCAGCCGTCTGGGGGCAGAGGCCGGCAAGCTCATTCTGAAGCGGGAATACGGCTTCATGGTGGCCTACAAGAACCGTGAGATCGTCAAGGTGCCGCTCTCGGAGGTGGCAGGCAAGCTGAAATATGTATCGCCGGATGCCACGATCATCAAGGAAGCCAAGATGCTGGGCATCAGCTTTGGTGACTAGTCCTCCGGCAGAGTAGATTATAATGAGTGACTATATTGCGCTTTACCGCAAATTCCGCCCCCCGACATTTGACGATGTCCGGGGGCAGGATCATATTGTGACGACACTGAAGAACCAGATCCGCGCGGAGCGGATCGGTCATGCCTATCTGTTCACCGGTACCCGCGGCACCGGCAAGACTTCTGTCGCCCGGATTCTGGCCAGGGCCGTGAACTGTGAGCACCCCAAAGACGGCAATCCCTGCGGGAACTGCGACACCTGCCGTGCCATCGAATCCGCCCAGGGACTGGGAACCATTGTGGAGATTGACGCTGCGTCCAACAACGGCGTGGAGAACATCCGGGAGATCATTGAGGAAGTCTCCTATTCCCCCACGGTGGGGCGTTACAAGGTCTATATCATCGATGAGGCGCATATGATCACCACCAGCGCCTTCAACGCACTCTTAAAGACACTGGAGGAGCCGCCGTCCTACTGCATCTTCATCCTGGCGACGACGGATGTGCAGAAGGTACCCATCACGATCCTCTCCCGGTGCCAGCGCTATGATTTCCGCCGGATCGACGCAGAGACCATCGTTGAACGGCTCCGCGAGGTCTGTAGCAGGGAGGCGGTCGACGCGGAGGACCGGGCCCTCTCCTATATCGCCCGCAAGGCGGACGGCTCCATGCGGGACAGCCTGAGCCTCCTGGATCAGTGCATCGCCTTCCATTACGGGGAGACCCTGACCTTTGACAGGGTGCTGGATGTACTGGGGGCGGTGGATGCCACGGTATTCCATACACTGTTTGAACGGATCTCACATCAGGAGGTGACGGAGGTACTGCAGCTCGTCTCGGACCAGGTCTCCCAGGGACGGGATCTGACCCAGTTCGTCAGCGATTTCGTCTGGTACCTGCGGGATCTGATGCTGGTGAGCGCCTCTCCACGCGGAGCGGACGCCATCGATATGTCGGCGGAGAACCTGGAGCAGCTGCGGGCACAGGCGGCGCAGGCCGATCTCGACACCATTCTGCGCTACATCCACATCTGTTCGGGACTACTGGCGGACTTAAGACAGGCGGTACAGAAGCGGATCCTGGTGGAAACCGCCCTGATCCGACTGTGCAAGCCGCAGACGGACAGGGATGAGGCCGCCCTGCGGGACAGACTCCGGATCCTGGAGGCACATGACGGCCGGACGGGAGAACTGCTCCGTGCGTGGGAGTCAGGGTCGCTGGGGGTCACTCAGACACCGGCGGATCACGCTGTACCACCGGTGCAGGCAGCAGAAGCACCCGCGCCGGCGCCCCGTATCCTGCCGGAGGCGGTTCCGGAGGATGTGCGTCAGATCGTGCAGGAATGGCCCGCTCTCCTGCAGAAGATGGATGTGACGATGCGCCACTGCCTGAACGGTGCCCTGCTGTCGCTGGATCAGGACCGTCAGCTCCTGATCGTGCTTGATAACCCGGCTGGCTATGATATGATGAAGCGGGAGGATTCCCAGGCGGAGCTTGACCGGTTCCTCTCGGAACAGACCGGCAAGCGGGTGCCCTTTGAGCTCAGGCTCTCGGCACGTCAGGAGAGAGAGCGGCACTACCCGGATCTGCGGACGGTTCTGGGGACGGATATGGACATCGAGGAAGAGGATTTCGATCCGGATGATATAGACTGAAATAATAGATGGAGGTGGAGCCAGATGGCGAAGAGAGGCGGTTTTCCGGGGGGCATGCCCGGAAACATGAACAATCTGATGAAGCAGGCACAGCGCATGCAGCGTCAGATGGAAGAGAACCAGAAGGAGATGGAGACCAAGGAGTTCACGGCCAGGGCCGGCGGCGGTGCCGTAGAGGCTGTGGTACTGGGCAATAAAACACTGAAATCCATCGTCATTGACCCTGAAGCCGTGGACCCGGAGGATGTGGAGATGCTCCAGGACATGATCCTGGCAGCGGTGAATGAGGCCCTGGGCCAGGTGGATACGGCCAACGGGGAGATGATCGACAAGATGACCGGCGGCCTGGGCGGCGCCATGGGTGGTCTGGGGGGATTGCCTTTCTAAATGGAACTGTACAGCGGCCATATCAACCGGCTGGTGGAGGAGCTGGCGGGGCTGCCCGGCATCGGCGAGAAGACGGCGGGGCGCCTGGCCTTCCATATCATCGGCATGCCCCAGTCCCGGGTGGAACGTCTGGCCAAAGCGCTGACCGATGCCAGGGAGCATGTGTGCTACTGCCAGTCGTGTCAGACTTTCACCGATGATGTGCTCTGCCCGATCTGTGCCAACGGGAATCGCGATCATGGCACCATCATGGTGGTGGAGACCGCCAGGGATCTGGCGGCCTATGAACGGACCGGCCGGTACGAGGGGGTCTACCATG
The DNA here is from genome assembly GCA_017443695.1 of Butyrivibrio sp. GTDB lineage: Bacteria > Bacillota > Clostridia > Lachnospirales > Lachnospiraceae > Butyrivibrio. Next base: position 15,201 of record JAFSYF010000153.1, on the reverse strand, counting down.
TGCTGCATGGCGCGATCTCGCCCATGCTGGGCATCGGACCGGGGGACATCCGGCTGAAGGAGTTGATGGAGCGGCTGGAGAAGGAGGAGATCCGGGAGGTGATCCTGGCGACGGGCTCCTCTCTGGAGGGAGAGACCACCGCCATGTATGTCAGCAAGCTGGTCAAGCCCACGGGCATCCGCTGTACGCGCATCGCCAGCGGCGTACCGGTGGGCGGGGATCTGGAATACATTGATGAGGTGACACTCCTGCGGGCCCTGGATGGCCGCACGGAGATTTGAATAAAAAGGAGGGAAAAGCAATGGGCGTTATGAAGGAAGCTCTCGGGAAACTCCCGGATGGATCGGAGGTATGGGCCTACCATCTGAAGAACACACACGGGGTGGAGGCGGTCATCCTGAACTATGGCGGCGTGATCCGCAATCTCTTCGTCCCGGACCGGGATGGCAAGCCTGTGGACGTGGCACTTGGCTATGACGGTTATGAGGGCTACACCGGCGCCTCCTGTTTCCTCGGCGCGGCCATTGGTCCTGCCGCCAACCGGGTGGCGAAAGCACAGTACGTCATCGACGGGGTGACCTATCATCTGCCGGTCAATGAGAACGACAACAATCTCCACACGGACGACAAGCTGGGCTTCCACAGACGGGTCTGGGCGGTCACGGAGGAGGCGGAGAACCGGATCACCCTGCGGACGGAAGATGCGGACGGGGCCATCGGTTTTCCCGGCAACAGAGTCTTTACCATCACCTACACAGTGACAGAGGACAATGCCCTGGAGCTTAGGTATCACGGAACCAGCGACAGAAGGACCTACATGAATATCACCAACCACTCCTATTTCCATCTGGCGGGGGAGGCAGCAGGCTACATCGGGGATCATGTGGCGCAGTTCATGGCATCGAAGTACACGCCGGTGCGCGCGGACTCCGTTCCGACCGGTGAGATCGCCGATGTGTCGGGCACAGCGCTGGACTTCACTACCGCGAAACCCATGGGACGCGATATCGAAGCGGATGAGGAGCAGCTCCATCTGGTTTCCGGCTATGACCATAACTTCTGCATCGACGGCGCAGACGGTACCCTCCGGACCTTTGCGGTGGTCTCCCATCCCGCCACGGGGATTGTGATGACCTGTGCCACGGATCTGCCGGCCTTCCAGTTCTATTCCGGCAATTTCCTGAAAACGGAGGGCACGAAGGGCGGCCGCAGCTACAAGCGCCGGGAGGGCTTCTGCCTGGAGACCCAGGTGCCGCCGAACTCCATCAATGAGCCGGCATTTCCGGACTGCATCTATGGCCCGGAGAAGGATTATGACAGCGTGACGCAGTATCGTTTCTCGGTACAGTAACAGGGAATGGCAGAAGTCAGGGATTTCAATTCATATAAGGCGCGGGGGGGCAGGAAACGCAAGGGACGCCGGGCACAGATACCCGAGGTGGATACAGAGCCGCAGTTCTCCGTTGTCCCGTCCTACGAAGCAGAGGAGAGGACGGCTCCACAGTCTGACGGCCGCTCCTATCAGGACAGGATCCGTACGCACAGGATTATTGTATTCTTGCGGCGGGTCCTGATCTGCGCACTCATCATCGCGGCGGTTATCGCGATCTATTTCAGCTGGAGAGACCGGCATTTTGAGGAGATCCAGATCACAAAGAGTGTGCACCTTGCGGATTCCGCGGGGACGACCAGCACGAGACTGAAATCAGATATCCTGCAGTACAGTAAGGATGGTGTGCGTCTGCTGAACGCGGATGGCGATCCGCTCTGGAACCAGACCTATGAGATGCAGAACCCGATTGCCCGCATCTGTCGCGGCGTGGTGGCCATCGGCGATTACAACGGGCACCACATCTATGTGGCCGGGACGGAGGGGCCGCTGGGGCAGATCGACACGAACCTCCCCATCCGGGATTTCTGTGTCTCCGCACAGGGTGTGGTGGGTGCCGTGCTGGATGGTCAGGATGTGACCTGGATCTATCTCTATGATGCCAAGGGACAGGCGCTGGCCAGCTTCAAGACCACCATGAAGGACAGTGGTTACCCGATCTCCGTGTCCATCTCTCCCAGCGGGGAGCTGGTGTGTGTCTCCTATCTCTATCCGGAGGGCGGAGATGTCAAGACCAGTGTGGCATTCTTCAACTTCGGGGCGGTGGGTCAGAACGCCACGGACAACTATGCCAGCGGCTATGACTATCCCGGGGAGGTCGCCCCCCTTGTTCAGTTCATGAATGACAAGGCGGCATTCGCACTGACCAACAAGCGGATCATGTTCTATGCCGGAAGCGAGGTGCCAACGAGCCAGACCGAACGCTTCACCGGAGAAGAGGAGGTCCGGTCCGTCTACAGCAATGAGCAGTATGTCGGGCTGGTGTACAGCGGCGGGGAGGATGGCGCGGGCTACAAGCTCCAGGTCTATAATACAAGCGGTACGCTGATCCTGACGCGCTCCTTTGACATGGATTATTCCGAGATTCTCTTCGATGATGACCAGATCACCATCTATAATGAGAACGAGTTCCTGATCAGCGATTTTGCCGGCAATGACAAATTCGCGGGGACCTTCCCCCAGGGGGTGCGGGCCATGATTCCGACCTCCATGCGCAGCAGATACATCCTGGTGACCGGCTCGGAGATCCAGACCATGGAGCTGCGGTGATGTTCTTTACAGGTGCACAGGCGATGCAGAACATGGCATCGGGCGCCTCTGATCTCACGGAGGAGCTCTCTGAGATCGCAGGGGAGGTGATCCACTCCGACCTCCTGTTCAACGAACGGACGGTGACCATCCTCGGGATCGCGCTGGTGCTGATGTTGTGGCGGATTGTCCACGGTGTCAGGAAGGGCATGGTCTATGAGCTCCTGCACATGGCGGCGCTGGTCCTGTCTTTTATTTGTATCTATCTCGGCGTACGGCTCCTGCAGTGGGTGCTGCTCCTGATCCCCTGGGAGGTGCCGACGCTGACGGCGCTCCTGGTGGGGGATGAGACCCTGTTTCCTTCCAGCGTGGAGGGCCTCTGGTCCTATATTCCGAGTCTGACGGGCTTTCTGAAGCTGTTGCCCTCCATTCTGATCCGGCTGTTCTTCCTGACCCTTGCCATCCGGGTCATCCGTTTCCTGCGCGGGTTCTTCGATTTTGTACAGGATGTCCCTGTGGTAGGGGGACTGGACCGGTTCCTCGGGGGGATCATCGGCGCGGTGGAGGGGCTGGCCATCCTGTTGCTGGCACTCTACATCCTGGGGGTTCCTGTCGGCGGGCTGCTGACGGTGCTGGCCGGGCTGTGGCAGAGCTGCAGGATTCTGTTATCAGAGGCGGTGAAACACGGGGTGCAGAAGGCGGCATCGGGAGGTTGATGGGGCGTATGGGCGCATTCGTTTCTTTCTGGCAAAAAGAATGGCGGGATGGCGCAGAGCGGTTCCGGTGGGCGATTGTGAGTACGATTGCCTTCTACCTGGCGGCCCACGGATACCGGCTGTCCCACGCGGCCTTCGCCGGGGACGGGCTCCTGATGATCTATAAGGATGATGCCGCCTGGGAGGTGGCGCTGGGACGGATCGTGCATCCACTCCTGGTACTCCTGCGTGGCGGTCTGGAGACGCCCTTTCTGATCGGACTCCTGGCGGCCTGGTGGATCGGACTCAGCGTGTGGCTAATGACGGGCTTCCTGGAGATCCGCAGACGTCTGGGGGTGGTGTCAACATCCGGTGTCTGTGTCTGCAACGTGATACTGACCACCACCAACGGCGCGTATCTGTTCATCTCCGATTACTACATGCTGGCGCTGTGTCTCGCGGTCGGTGCGGCCATCCTCGTCTGGCAGGGTGCGGCGGGGCAGGTGCAGACGGGCATCCGGCTACGCCGTCTCCTACTGGCAGCGGTATGCATCGCCCTGTCTGTCGGGATCTATCAGGCCTATATCTGCGTGACGCTGGCTCTCCTCCTGCTGAAATGGCTGTTCACCGCAATGGAGGCACCGGAGAAGGTGGCATTGCCCGGGGGGCGTGTACGGCTCCGGCAGATCCTCTTCATGGCTGTGCCGTTCCTGCTGGGGGGCGGGGTCTATTATGGCATATGGAAAGCCGCGCAGCGCGTGCTCCATATCTGGACCGCGGATGGATACAACGGGATGGCCTCCCTGGGGGACTATGGCGGGACCTCCGTTCCGGCGCTCCTGACAGAGACTCTGCGGCGCTTTGCGGTATTCTTCGTACAGCCGGAGGTCTTCGTCACCTATTCCTATCACGGACAGTCCCTGAGCATCGTCTGGCTGTGGCTGTTGCGGATTTGTCACCTGGCGGCGGTCGCCTCCCTGTGTGCCTATGTGGTCTTGGGCGGACGAAAAGGTGATAAACGCATCCGGCGGCAGCTCGTGGCAGTGGTATGCCTGGTGCTGTTTCCTTTTGCCTGCAACCTGATCCTGCTTCTTACCAAGGGGATGGAGCACAGCCTGATGCTCTATGCCTTCATCCTCCTGTATGTGGCGGCGATCCGGGGGTTAGAGGGGCTTAAGGTGCGATGGGTGAGCGGCTTTTTGCTGATCCCCGTCCTGTGGTCCCAGATCATTTACGCCAACCAGTTCTATCTGAAGCTGGATCTGTACGACCATGCGGCTGCCTCCATGCTGACCCGGATTGCGGTGACGGCGGAGCAGATGCCGAGATACAAGCCGGGGCAGACGCCGGTGGCCTTCGCCGGGATTTTTGAGTCCTCCCCGCATCTGGCGCGCCTGTCCTTCTATGACGAGATCAACCCCCTGGGGGTGGGCAAATCGCTGATGCCCTATGGCGGCACACCGGAGCACTATCTGACGCAGGTACTGAATGTGCCGATGTGCTTTACGGATGTGGATGCAGAGGATCCGGCGGTGGCGGCGATGCCCTGTTTTCCGGAGCAGGGGTCGGTGGCCTGGGTGGGGGACACCCTGGTGGTCAAGCTGTCGGAGTGAGAATCCAATCAAAGGAGTGTGCATGGAAGAACGCAGGATTCCGAAACGCCAGGCAGGCGCGGTGATCAATTCGTTGAAGGGCGGTGTCGTGCCGCGGGTGGGGCTGCCCTATGTGACGGTGGGCAGGAAGGCGGAGATCTCCGCGCTGCTGCACGATGTGTCCCTCATTGAGGAGGGGGGTGCCAGCTTCCGGTTCATCGTCGGGCGTTATGGCAGCGGCAAGAGCTTCCTGCTGCAGACCATCCGCAATCATGTGATGGACCGCGGGTTCGTGGTGGTGGACGCCGACCTGTCGCCGGAGCGCCGTCTCCAGGGGACCAAGGGCCAGGGACTGGCCACCTACCGGGAGCTCATCCGGAATATGTCCACAAAGACACGGCCGGAGGGCGGTGCCCTGCCGCTGATCCTCGATCGGTGGATCAGTGCGGTGCAGCTGGAGACCGCAGAGCAATCTCCCGCGGAAACGGAGGCGCGGATTGATGCCGTGATCGCGCAGATGGACGAGTTGGTGCACGGCTTCGATTTCGCAAGACTCCTGCGGCTGTACTACCGCGCAGGCAGGGAGGGCGACGAGGAGACCCGCGCCCATGTCCTGAAATGGCTGCGGGGGGAGTATACCACCAGGGCGGAGGCCCGGGCAGATCTGAATATCCCCATCATCATCACGGACGAGGACTGGTACGACTACCTCAAGCTCTTCGCCTGGTTCCTGCGTAAGGCCGGGTATCAGGGGCTGTTCATCCTGATCGATGAGCTGGTCAATATCTACAAGATCCCCAATGCCATCTCCAGACAATATAATTATGAGAAGATCCTGACGATCTATAACGATGCCATGCAGGGCAAGGCGCAGTACCTTGGGGTCATCATGAGCGGAACACCCCAGTGCGTGGAGGACAGGCGGCGCGGGATCTACAGTTATGAGGCGCTGCGCTCCAGGCTTGCGGAGGGGCATTTCGCCAGAGAAGGGGCCAGAGATCTTCTGGCGCCGGTGATCCGGCTGGAGCCGCTGTCCGCCGAGGAGATGCTGGTGCTGTGCGGGAAGCTGTCGGACATCCACGGGGTGCTCTATGACTATGCGCCACAGGTGACGGATGAGGAGTTGGCAGCGTTTGTCCGGGCGGAGTACGAGCGGGTCGGCGCGGACAGCCACATCACGCCGAGAGAGGTGATCCGGGATTATATTGAGCTGCTGGATATCCGGCTGCAGCAGCCATCGCGCACCTTCATGGAGCTGTTGGGGACGACCCTGTCGGAACCCCGGCCGGAGGGCGGCGGTGCGCCGGATGATGCCGGTGATTACGCGGAGTTCACGCTGTGATTTTTCACTCCTACAGCTTCATCTGTCTGTTTCTGCCGTTCATGGTGGCGGGGTGGTATCTGCTGTGGCGGCTGGTCGGTGCGCGGGGTATGCGTACAGAGGCGGGCAGCCTGCCGCTGTTGTTTCTGCTGGGGATGTCTGCGGTGTTCTACGGGCGGTTCTCCGTTTTTTTCCTGGGGTTACTGGTGGCGGATGCCCTGATCGTCTACCTGCTCGGTGCCGGGATGGGGAGAGGCAGGGGGCCGGACCGGTGTCTCCTGGCGGCCGGCGTGCTGGTGCAGCTGGGGCTCCTGCTATATTACAAATATTATAACTTCACTGCGGAGAACCTGAATCTCCTGTTCCATACGGCGATCCCCCTGCGGGAGGTGCTGCTGCCCATCGGGATCAGCTTCTATGCCTTCGGGCTGATCAGCTTCCTGGCGGACCGGTACCGGACGGCGCAGGGGTCGGAGCGGGATCCTCTGGCGCAGCCGGCGTTTCTGCCATATCTCTGCTATGTGCTGTATTTCCCCAAGGTGCTGCAGGGTCCCATCATGCGCTGCGGGCCGTTTATCAGACAGCTCCGGGACCCCGCCCGTCACCGTTTCGATCGCAGGAGGCTGCAGCGGGGGCTGCTGCTGTTCACCATCGGCCTCTCCAAGAAGGTGTTACTGGGGGATGCGCTGGGCCGGGTGACGGATGTGGGGTTCTTCCATACCTATTTCCTGGACAGTCTGACGGCGGTGCTGGTGCTGCTGTCCTATACGTTCCAGCTCTATTTCGATTTCAGCGGGTACTGCGACATGGCGGAGGGGATCAGCTGCATGCTGGGGATCGACCTGCCGGCCAACTTCCGTGCGCCCTACCAGGCGGCCAGTCCCCGCGAGCTGTGGCAGCGCTGGCATATGACGCTGTCCGATTTCTTCATCCGCTATGTCTATATCCCGCTGGGGGGCAGCAGGCGGGGACGGGGACGGATGCTGGCAAACGTCCTCGTGGTGTTCCTGCTCTCGGGGATCTGGCACGGCGCGGGCTGGACCTATCTCTGCTGGGGGCTCATGCAGGGGCTCTTAGTGATCTGGGATGATCTGGGACTTGTTGGGGTGCGGGATGAGAGGTCGGGGCATCGCCCGCCGCGCATCGTGATCCCCAGGGCGCTTGGGGTGGCGTGGACCTTTGCCATGTTTGTACTCTCCCTGATCTTCTTCCGGTCCGATGATCTGTCTAGGGCGCTTGCGTATTTCCGCCAGCTGGCGAGACCGGCCTGGCCGGGGTATCTCTTTATCATCGCCCGGGAGATGGAGCTGCCGGAGAATTACATCCTGCTGCAGGCGGCGAAGCTCGCCGCGCCCGGCATGGCGGACTGGATCCGCGTGGGTACCTGGGTGGCACTCCTGGCGATCAGCGCCCTCGTCCTGTCGAAGCCGTGCGCGTATCAGATCGCGGAGCGGCTGTGTCCGCTGGCAGACGGGGAGGAAGGGCGCGACGCCGGCGGCCATCGGCTCGTCATGGCGGGGTATGGACTGCTCCTCGCGGCGGGGATCCTGTCCTTGGGGGGCGTGAGTAGTTTCTTATATTTCCAGTATTGATGTGATAGACTATAAATGCACCTTGATAAGTGTATAGTGTGCCTGACAGGGCAGCCGATAGGGTGGCACCCCCGTTCCGGTCTTGTGGAATGGAGGTATGCTTATGAGTGATTATGAGATATTGATGGTGGTTCTGACATTTATGTTAGTGATCATTGGAGTATTGAATACCAGGAAATAAGCAAGCCGCCTTGTCTCTTCGCGGGGAGTAGGCGGCTTACTTAAGTCACTGCTAATCGCCGGGGCGGGGAGTCCAGACCTCCCTTATCGGCTGTCTTGTCAGATTCATTATAAGTGAAATATGCTGTGAAATCAATCGGAAATGATTAAGGTACTGTTTAGGTTGCGAAGGTACACTGTGCCCATAGGATGACAAAAACAGGGCACGGTCACCGAATAACAGGGTGCCGCCCTGAGCAATTACTCTGACGAGAGGAGGCCAGATGATGGAAGAATACACGAGAGACGGACAGGGAACGAACAGCACCTACGGCGGCGCAGCCAATGGCTACAGCCAGGAGACAACGCAGAACCCGGTAGAGCATATGCAGGGCGATGTGGTCAATGACCAGGGTCAGACGGTCTACCACGCACAGAACCAGACCACGAATGGAACGGGCAGTACCGCTTTCCAGACGGATCGTCCGACCTACGGCAGTCCGGCTTACGGCAGTCAGACCACCGGCACCTACGGTCAGACCACCGGCACCTACGGGCAGACCACGCAGACCTACGGGCAGCCGACCTATGGCAGCCAGCAGACCACGCAGAGCAACAGCCACAACAGCGGCAGCTGTTATGGTACGCAGAGCAGCAGTAACACCTACGGTACCCAGTACGGCGGGTATGTACCGCCCACCGGGAACGGCCCGACCGGCGGCTGGAATCAGGGCGATTCCTCTGCACAGCCGACTAAGAAGAATAGGAACGGCATGAAGGTGGTGACGATCCTGGCGATCGCGGCGATCCTCTGTGTGGTGGTCGGTGCGGCTTACATCGGCACACACCGCCATCAGATCCGTATCCAGGTGGGTTCATCGTCGAGCAAGGATACTGAGTTGTCTCAGGCGGACAAGGGAACCGACGACAAAGGCCATGGCGGTATGATCTGGGACAAGGATGACGCACAGGACGAGGAAGAGGACGAAGCGCCGGAGGCTGCACAGGAAGAGCAGGCTGATGTTTCCGAAATCGGCAACGCCATCGGCACCACAACCACGAAGAGTGATCAGATCACGGCGGTGGTAACGGATGTGACACAGGTGGTACAGGCCGTGATGCCCGCCATCGTAGCGATCCACAACAATTACACCATGTCGGCCCGGTACTTCGGACAGGTCTATTCCGAGGAACAGACAGCCTCCGGCTCCGGCATCATCGTGGGCAAGAACGACACGGAGCTCCTCATCGCAACGAACTACCATGTGGTGGAGGGGGCGGATTCCCTGGAGGTCATCTTCGTCAATGACGACACCATTGAGGCAGCGGTGAAGGGCACGGATTCCGGTATGGATCTGGCGGTGATCGCGGTACAGCTCGCCGACATCCCGGCACAGACAGCCTCGGCGATCTCCATCGCTACACTGGGCGACTCCAATGCGCTGACGGTGGGAGAGCCTGCCATCGCCATCGGCAATGCCCTGGGCTATGGACAGTCCGTCACCACCGGTGTGGTCAGTGCGCTGAATCGTGCCATCGAGCTGGATGACAGCGAGATCGGCAAGGACTCGGAATTCTTCATCCAGACCGATGCGGCCATCAACCCTGGCAACTCCGGTGGCGCCCTCCTGAATATCCAGGGGGAGGTCATCGGGATCAACTCCAACAAGATCGGTGGCTCTGCAGTGGAGGGTATGGGCTACGCCATCCCGATCTCGACGGCACAGCCGATCATTGAGAAGCTGATGAATGAGCAGACCAAGATCCGCGTAGCGGCGGAGAAGAGGGGCTATATCGGGATCTCCGGCGTCAGTGTCACCTCCAGTGTCGCACAGGCCTACGGTATGCCGCAGGGTGTCTATGTGGCGGAGGTCATCGGCGAGAGCGCATCCGCAGCCGGCATTCAGAAGGGGGATGTGATCACCCGGATGGACGGCGAGGAGATCACCTCCATGGATGACCTGCAGAAGCGTCTGGAATACTATGCCGCCGGACAGACCGTCACACTCCGGATCGCCAGACAGGACGGCACCGGTTACCGCTATGGAGATGCCCAGGTGACGCTGGGGAGTTCTGCCAGCACGGCATCGACAGATGAGAATGCGGGAGAGCGCGGGGATCAGTATGATGGTGCATTCCCCGGCGGCAATGGCAGCGGCAGCGGCTGGGGCTCAGGCGACAGCTTCCAGATGCCGGGCTTCCCGGGCTTCAACTTCAACTTCCCTGACGGGTCGGGGAGCGGCTCTGACGGGAACGGCAGCTGGAACTACTATGAGGATGAGAACGGCAACCGTACCTGGGAGTATCATTTCGGCGGCTGATCCGCGCAGAGGATCGAACCCGTTCACGGTCTCCGTGAACAGGAACAGATAAACAGTACTCGACAGGCAAATCCCACTGGCATTTATGCCAGTGGGATTTTGCTACGCAGTTTCCATTGGCAGTTGGATTCCGGGAGCGTGTTGCGGACGGTTCGCGAGCTTGCGACAGCGCGAGCAGGCCGTCTGTAACACGCTCCCGGAATCGCACAGCAATGCTGATCATTGGGAAGTGTAAATACGACTTGACATGGGTAGGGTAATGTGTATAATGAAACTATCGGCGAATCGATCGAATCGCCGGTGAGCACCTTGACAACTGTATCATGTGTGGATCCGGATGAGATGTTTTACATTTTATGCGAATCTGAAAGGGAATCAAGATGAAGAAAACGAAGTTTTTGAGCCTGCTTACAGCAGGGGCCATTGTGCTTTCCGGCTTTAACGGATTAGCGCTGAACAGTGGCATAGCGCATGCAGCGACGACAATCACTGTGGCCGGTGCGACAGGAACAAGTGCACTTGGAACGAATTTGACCAATAATGCTGGGACGCCGGCGGCGCCGGACACGATCACACTGGAGAAAGGTGAGGCCATGGAGATCCATCTGCCTGTGGCAGGCGGGACACAGACCTCGAAGCTCGTGGCCGAGTCCTCCGGAACACTGCTTAAGCCCTCTGTCGACTGGACAACGAAGGATACGAATGGTGTGCCTGTCTGGGCAAATGGTGCGGATCTGAAGTTTACGGTGCCGTCGGATGCGCCTGCCGGACACATGGAGGCGGTGACGGTGAAGGCATACGATACCTCGGCGGCAGGCGCTGACACACTGGTGAATACCTACGCGGTGAAGGTGACGGTGAACGCCGGAACCAAAACATCCAGGGGTGTGACATTGACAGCCTCTGAGATCACATTGGGCGGAAACGGCAAGACGACGGCGGAGATCAGCCTGAGCAATGTGGAGAGTGACGGGGCGGCAGGTTTCGAATTAAAGCCCGGTACCATGCAGATCGATGCGCTGTATCGTGAAGGAACATGGGCAGATGCCACCGCCGGATGGGCGGTGACAGCCAGCAATGCGGCAGATGCGACGGAATTTGTAGACAACGCCACCGCAAGGAAGGAATTGTCAGCGGGCGCCAGGCAGATCAGCGTGGAACTTGCGACACCCGATGCCGTCAAGGCGGATAAGGAAGCGGTGTTGTATGTATATGCCGAGGCGACCATGACACCGAATGCGGCGAGGATTCAGGCGCAGAAGGCGCTGGATGGTTCGTATACGGCTGCCGGCGAAGAGTATCAGGTCACCGGTTTTGCCAAAGTGACGATCAAGATCACAAGGAATACCAGAACAAACCAGTTATATCTGTCTGAGAAGGAGAACACCACCACCGGATTCTTTGAGATGGAGGTTGAGTCTACCGACCAGACCATATATGAGGTGTCCGCATATGTGAGCTCTCCGGATGATCCTGCGTACAAGGCGGAGAATGTTAAGTATACCTGGAGAACCACCAACACGGATGATTTTACAGTACTCGACACAGCGGCTGCAGAAGCGAAGAAGATCCTGACACAGGAGGAGATCTCCACCGATACCTCGACGTTCCGGTTCTATGTATCCGATGAGGGGTATGCCGGTGAGGCATACATCTGGTGTACGGCTGTCATCGACGGTATAACGAAGGTGGGTCCTCGGAAACTCGTCGTCACCGTGAATCCGGGCGGATCGGTGAATGCAAAGATTGATAAGGACACGATCACCATGGGCACAGGTACCACAGGCGCGGACAAGGCGACGATGACATTGACGAAGTCAAATGGAGCCAAGGATGAGATTAAGCGGTTTCTGGTGGTGGCAAACGGTGCCGAAGACATTGATCTGAGTAATGCAAACACAACGGCTGTCCCCGGCAAAGGGGTCAGCGCAAATGTGCCTGGTATTGCCGGCCTCAGAATGATCGGTTCCGGCAGCAACACGCTGGATATTCAGATCATCGGCAAAACGGCAGCCGACTATTACGATATCTATCTGATCGACGGTGCCGGCAGGTACGGTGTGGTCAGCGTTCTGGCCACCTATGAGGGGGCGATCGCGCCCACCGCCATCAACCTGTCATCCGCTGAGGTTCTGATCACCACCATCGGCGATCTGGTGACCTTCAATGCGGAAGTGGTTCCGAACAAGACGGACGCCAGGGGCGTTAAGACCAAGGATTCGGTTACGGTTGCGGCGGTGAAGGTCGAAGTGAATGATCCGACCATCGCTGAGGTGGCGGCCATTGGCGGCAGAGCACCCTATGGCACCATGACGAATGGCGTGAGGGGTGTCGGTGAGACAACCTCCACCATCACGCTTCGTGGCCTGAAGGAGGGCACCACAACCGTCACCGTGTATGCGTATGGGGATCTGTCGGTGAGGTCCGACCTGAAGGTCACTGTCAGCGGAGCAACACCTGCACCGGAGCCGGAGCCTGAGAAGAAAGCCGGCGACGCCGTCTCTGAGAATGGCGTGAATGGTATCCTCGATACAGATCTCACCGTCATTGTGACAGGTGCGACGGTGGCCGGCAATACCCTGACCATCCCTGAGACCATCGAAGGTTATGCGGTAACCTCGATTCAGGAGAGTGCGTTTAAGAGGGGCGATTATAAGGTGATCCATGTCAGAGCTTCTGTAAATACCATCGGCAAAGCGGCATGGAAGGCGTCCAGGGCCAAGAAGATCTATTTCTATCAGCCGGCTGCATTAACAACCGTTGGTAAGAACGCGATGAAGAAAACCAACGCCAAGGCATTGGCGGTCGGCGGAAGCTTCACAAGCAGTGCTGCAAGCCAGCTGAAGAAGGCGGGCGCCACCAAGGTGAAGAACAACGCGACAGTAGCGAAATGAAACAGCAGTAATTCTGAACAGTTACCGGAAACTTAGTTGAAGCATCTCCATCCGATCCACATGTGATACAGTTGTCAGGGTTTTCGGTTCAATCCAGAGCCATGCACTCCGTGGATTTCGATTTTTTTATGCACAGAGCCGCCTATTGGAAGATGTCACCTTCGGTGACGGGCGGCTCGCGCGCGAGTAGGGTCGAAAAATCTCCCCTACTCGATTGATATCTCCTGTACTATGGAAAAATCATAGAAAGGAGGTATCATGAAATCATGAGCCAACAAGACAACGTAACTGTAGTTCAAAACGTACCTGTAGTAAATCCCGAGGCAATCAATATCGATCTCATCGTGCGTCGGGTGCTGGCAAACATGGGCACCCCGGAAGTGGAGCACATACCAACGGTGGATGAGTGGTTTGCGTGCTGGCTGAAGATACGGGAGGATGCCGGGTGCAAGAAGACCACGCTCCAGCTCTATGAGCAGTACTACCGGAACCATGTGCAGAGACGATTCGGTGAGAAACGGTTGACCGAGGTCACAACGACAGAGCTGCAGGGTTTCTTCACCAATCTGGCGGGAAATTATTCCATGACATATGAGGGGGTCCGTCATGTGGTCTCCTCCATGTTCTGCAGCGCATGGAAGAAGGATCTGGTCATCAGGAATCCCGTACTGACGGTGGATTTTCCGAAGACCCTGCCGGCCGTCAGGAAGCGGGCGCTCACGAAGGAAGAGGAGAAGCATCTGTTTGAATACGCCAGAAACAGCCAGTACTATGATATGCTCCGGCTCGCCTTCTGGACGGGCTTGCGGATCGGGGAGCTGTCCGCGCTGGACTGGTGCAGTGATATCGATCTCGAAGCGGGTACGATCACGGTACGCCATACCCTCGACTATGTGCGGGGAGAGGGCCTGATCCTGGAGGAACCGAAATCGGAGGCCAGTAAGCGGACGATTCCGCTCATCGGAAAAGCGGTGCGGATGCTGCGGAAGAGGAAAAGTCGCTGGGAGAGAAAGGTGAAGGGTCATAACCCCGATGAACTGCCCTGGCAGGAGTGCCTGGTGTTCACCTCCAGTACGGGGATGCCGGTGCACGTGTCGGAGGTCAGCAGGGAACTGAAGAAGGTGGTGCAGGCCATGAACAGGGACGGATACACCCTGCCGGCGCGGTTCAGCTTCCATGTGGCGAGACACACCTTCGCTACCAGATGCCTGGAGCACGGCATGGATGTCAAAGTGGTGCAGACGCTGATGGGACACGCAAAGGCGGCCATGACCATGGACACCTATGCGGATGCCCTGCCGGAGCACCAGCGGGCAGAACTGAACAAGATCTCCAGGTGGATCTAAAAATTTCCTGATGGAACAGCGCAATCTCATGGACATGGGATTGCGCTGTTTTAACTTTTTCTTGATTTGGAATAAGACATAAGATATCCTCTTTTGTTAAAAGGGGGTGAGGCGATGACAGAAGCAGACAGTGTACAGATAATGGAATTCCGGGCGGTGACCATCCCGCTCTACACGGAGAAATGGCAGCGGGATCTGCTGTTAAGGAGGATGAACCTCTGCTGCAGCATCTACAATACCCTGCTGAACGACCTGATCACGAGGAAGCAGAAGATGACCGGGCGGCCCGAATACATGCAGTACAAATCCGTCATTGCCCAGACCTATGCGCTTGCACCCGCTGAACGTGCCGCGTACAAGTCCACCGGCGAATACCGGGAGGCGCTGGAACTCCAGAGCACCCTGTTTCAGGAGTATCAGCTGACACGGTACAGCGTGATCAACCAGGCGATCGAGCTGTCCAGGCCCTATCACGAGATACTTCCCAGCCGTGTCGCTCATTTTACAGTGGGGCTCTCCGCCTGGAATTCTTTTCATGAGGTATTGTTGGGGGCCAAGAACGGGGTGAAATATAAGAAAGAAGGTGACATCCATACCTTATCCTCGGACGGGAGAAGCGGTATCCGCCTGCTGGCAGACAGCT
>JAFSYF010000152.1 GCA_017443695.1 Butyrivibrio sp. | reverse complement strand
GCAACGAAATGAACGAGTCCGTCCTCCAGTAGTCTTCTGGTGTAGCGCTTGACGCCACCGCCATAGGAGCCCATGATGCTGGCCGCGTTCACCTGGATCAGTACCCCCATGTCCACCAGTTCCTCCGTGTAGGACGGGTGGGCGCACATGTCCTGGTAGCGCTCCACATGAGCGAGCACCGGCCGGAAGCCCGCGGCATATATCCGGGAGAGTGCGTCCCGGATGGTGCGGTACTGGTCCGTGGGGTGGAACTCCACCAGGACACAGTCCGAGCCTGCCAGAGTCGATACGCGTCCGCTCAGCAGCTCCTCCACCGCCTCCGCGTGGTAATAGAGCTCATTGCCGGTGAACAGGCGCACCTGCAGACCCTGTGCCTTCGCGGCCTCCCGCAGTCTGTCCCGGTAGGGGCCCAGGTGTTCCGCACGGACATTATGGTGCATGGGCTTGTGGTGCGGCGTCAGAATCATGGCCACCACGCCTTCGTCTGCCGCGATCCGCAGCATCCGCAGGGAGGTCTCCGTATCCGGAGAGCCATCATCGACACCCGGGAGAATATGACAATGGATGTCGATACACGGCGACACCGTTCAGCCTCCTTCGTTCACCCAAAAAATATCCGCATATATCTTACCCGAATTCCAGATAAATGTAAAACGCTGTAAAATTCGAACACCGGTCGGCCCCAGGAGCATACCCCCCGGGCGGCCTGCTCGCGCTCGTCGCAAGCTCGCGAACCGCCCGGGGGACGCTCCATGGGCCTCGATTTACAAATATTAAAACATTGTAAACACCCCCAGATTCATTATTTTTCGATGACTTCTTTATTATTTTGTGATAAGATAATGGAGACTGCAAAAATGACATTTCAGAGGTGTAGACGGGTATGATTAGCTCTCCCTATCTGTTGGCCGTTATTCTGGCCGTGGTTGAACTGATTGCACTTCTGGCCGGTATCCGCAGGCGGAACACGACCAGTGTTTTTTTCTATGTCACCATTCTGATCGCGAATCTGGGCTACTATGCCGTCAGTGTCTCCTACTGTGTGGAGGAGGCGATTCTGGCGACCAAAATCGCTTATCTCGGCGGCATCTTTCTGCCCTTTATGCTGCTGTTGACCATCTGCGATTTCTGTAAGTTCCGGCTGCCGGGGATCCTGCTGTGGGGGTTGTTTGGTTTCAGCCTGGTCACACTGGGCAGTGTGTTCTCCATCGGCTATTCGGATCTGTACTGTAAAGAGGTCGCTCTCACCCGTTACGGTGGTTTCGGCCTCCGCAGCGCCACTGCGCTGGAGGAGGTTCCCGGGCCGCTGCACGGTCTGTACACCTTCCTGCTGGTCAGCATGATCCTGGTGGCGTTCTGTGTGGTGACACATGTCCTCACCAACAAGACGCGGGTCTCCAAACACCTGTCCATCGTCATGTTTTCGGAGCTCTTCTTCTGTCTCGTGGTATATCTGCTGCACCGTGCCACCGGCAACCGGATGACGTTCCTTCCCTACGCCTACGTCATCGTGGGCTTCGTCCATCTGTCCACGGCGCTGGAGCTGCAGTTCTATGATACCTCCGCCGGCTTCCAGGGGTATCGCGTGGAACACAAGTCCAGGAATGCCTATATCTCCTACAACCGAGCCCTGCGGGTTATGGATGCCACGGAGAACGTGGTGGATATCTATCCGGAGCTGCTGGATGTCCGCTTCGGTACCTATGTCTACGACACGGAGACGGATTACTACCGCGACATCCACCAGTGGCTCGGGAAACTGACGGAGCAGACGGATCTCCCCAGGGAAAAAACGGTCTCCCACGGCGACCAGTTCTACCGGGTCTCCATGATAGAGCTCTCTGCCCTGAACGGCAACATGCAGGGCTACATGGTGGAGATCCACGACGATACCAAGAACCACGCCCGGGTGCAGGAGCTGGAGCAGGATAAGACCAAGCTCGCCAACGACGCCACCACCGATGCCATGACGGGCCTGATGAACAAGGTGGCCTCCGAAGAGGCTGTGGATGAGCTGGCTGCCTCCGGTGCCCACGCAACCTTCCTGATGCTGGATCTGGACTGCTTCAAGCTGGTGAATGACCTGTACGGACACGATGCCGGCGATAAGGTGCTCATCCAGTTCGCCAAGCTGATGCGCGGCATCACAAGGGTCACGGATATCGTGGGCCGGATTGGCGGAGATGAGTTCATCATCTGCTTCCGCGGCTGGCAGACCGTGGACTCCCTGGAGCGGTGGACCGCCTCCCTCAACGCGGATCTGGTCGCCTACGCCCAGGAGTTACTGGGGGCCGAGATGGGGATCTCGCTGGGTGTCTCCGTGGGCGCGGCGTTCATCCCGGACAGCGGTACGAACTATTCAGACATCAAGAAAAAGACGGACAAGGCCCTCTACTATGTCAAGCAGCACGGCAAGCATGGTCTGCATGTGCATAAGGAACAGGGTACAGTAACGCAGGAGACCTCACGCATGGGCAACTGGTCCACAGACGAGCTGCTGCAGTCTCTGGGTGAGCGCAACATCCTGCCGGGCTCCATGGCACTGAACGAAGAGGGGCTGACCAGCGTCTTCCGTTTCCTGAAGCGCTATTACGATGCCTCCGCCGGTCCCTGCAGTATCATCGTGCTGCGTCCCGAGGGCGATCATATCCTCGATGACGGGCAGGTGGAGCGGTTCATGGATCTGCTGCAGAAGTCGCTGCGGCAGAAGGATCTGGTGTCCCGCAGCGGGCTGAATACCTTTATCGCCATTCTGCCGGATACGGATGAAGCGGGCGCAAAAACGGCGGCTGCGGGGATCATCGCCAAATGGGCTGCGATGAGTCCGGAGCAGACGCCATTGAAGTACGAGGTGCGGGGACTGTAGGACACTTCCCTGCCGGTCGGCCCTCGATTGTCAAGTATCCGTACGAAGTCCAGTCAATATCAAATCATCTCTTCCGGATGAAAAATATCATCAAATTCCTTCTCAGATAAATAGCCCAGCGCGAGGGCCGCTTCTTTGAGGCTCATGTTGTCAGCGTAGGCTTTTTGGCGACCTTGGCCGCGTTGTCGTAGCCGATGCGCGGGGAGAGAGCCGTGACGAGCATCAGGGAGCGGTGGAGGTTGTCGTGCATACGGGTGCGGTCCGCCTGGATGCCGCAGGCGCAGCGCGCGTCGAAGGAGCGGATGCCGTCTGACAGGAGGCGCACGGACTGTAAGAAGTTATAGATCAGTACCGGCATGAATACATTCAGTTCGAAATTGCCCTGGCTGGCGGCCATGCCGACAGCCACGTCATTGCCCATGACCTGCACCGCCACCATGGTGATCATCTCACACTGCGTGGGGTTCACCTTGCCCGGCATGATGGAGCTGCCCGGCTCGTTCTCCGGGATACGG
>JAFSYF010000151.1 GCA_017443695.1 Butyrivibrio sp. | reverse complement strand
TGATCAGCCCCAGTCCCCTGACACCTGGAGATTCTTCACTCTCCTCAAACAGCAGCTGCTGGCCGAGACAAATCCCCAGCAAGGGCGTATTCCGCTTCACAAGATCATGAATGACCGGAATGAGCCCATAATGCGCCAATCGTTCCATTGCATCGCCAAAAGCACCGACGCCGGGGAGTATCACACGGTCTGCTGCACCGATGCGTACAGGGTCCCTGGTGATCTCTGTCTCCGCCCCGAGACTGTGGAATGCATTCTCCACACTGCGCAGATTTCCTGCATCATAATCTATGATCGCTATCACTTTGACTCCTTACTCTGCCAGAAACTCTTCCAGCGTACCGGCCCACTGCATAATGGCTCTGGTATAGGCCACCTTATCCTCCAGGGCATTCACTTCCGCCACATCATCCGGTGTCATACCGAACTGTGTCAACAGAATGGAATCAATGTTCGTATAGATGCCATTCACCTGTTCCTCGACCATATACTCTTCACCAAGCGCCGTGATCTCCCCGGACTGACGCTTGGCCATCAGCAATGCATCCAGTGCTTCATTGCGCATATTCATAGCCGTATAGTTGTTGTACGAATCCAGATAATGCTGGACACGTGTGATGGCCCTGGCCTGCCCAAACATCAACTGCTGTTCTTCCGTGAGTTTCTTGCCATACAACAGCTTATAGGTTTCTGCATAGTCCTCGTGCAGGAAGGCGGATTCCGCTCTGCTTTTTTCGATGCGTCCCGGCAGGAGTATTGTCGGCAGGCTGCACAGTGCGCCAAGGCTGATGGCAAAGATGACAGCAATTGCCACCTTTCTCGGTGCGAGTGCCTTCTCTGGCGGTCCCTCCTCCACCGGTTTCTCCGGCTTTGGTTTCTTCTCTTTCTTTGGTTTGGACGGTTTCTTTTCCTTGGGCTTCTTTTCCTTGGGTGGTTTCTTCTCCTTGGGCTTCTTTTCCTTCTTTTTCTTTTCCTTCTTCTCCTTCTTGGCTTCCGCCCCGCCCAGCTCATCCATGAGCGCTTCTTCACCTGCGCCCTCCGGAAGCTCTGCGTCATCACCCAGTGCAGCTCTGCGTATATCGTCGTCATCATCCGTCAGCGCATGTATCAGCTTCCTGATAAAGACAATGATGGGATTCTCCCTCCGATGTCTGTGACGGCGGTGTTTCTTGCCTTCTTCCGCCGTGTCGCCCAGCATCTCCTCAGGAGAACGTCCGATGTTGTCAATGCTGCCCAGTTCATCCCCGATGCCTAACAGCTCCTCAGTCTCTGACCCGCCGCTCTCCGACATATCACCGAAGAGATCGTCAGCCGAAAGATCCGCTGAACCGGCGCTATCGGTTCCCAGATCCAGGGAACTCATATCAAGACCGCCGATGTCATCACCGCCGATATTTAACTCAGTATTTAATGGCTCGTCCAGTTCAAGCGTCTCCGGAATGCCGCCGCTTCCCCCATCAGAGAAATCCATCCCTCCTAAATCAGAGGCATCCCCACCAAGATCCATTCCCAGATCACCACCCAGATCGCTATCCAGACCAACCCCCAGATCACCATCCAGACCAACCCCCAGATCGCCGCCAAGGTCACCGCCCAGATCTCCCAGATCGCCGCCAAGACCACCGAGGTCGCCATCCAGGCCGCCTCCAAGATCACCGAGGCCGGCGCCCAAATCCAGATCTCCTCCCGCAGCGGAACCATCTTCACCGGCGGCTGTCGGATCGACGAACTCATCCCCGGAGAGACTGCTCATCAACGCGTCAATATCGGTTAATCCCATATCCCCGCCATCTGAGGGTGTCTCCATCAGATCATCCATACCCGTACCCTCTGATAGCGCCGATCCGTCCACGGATAGTCCGTCACCCAGGCTGTCCAGCATCTGATCATAATCCGGCGCAGGCTCACTGGTTAACCCTGCATCGGCTTCTGTCTCTACGCCTGCTCCTTCTGTCATGCCACCCAGCATGGAATCCAGATCCAGCTCTGATTCTGCACCATCCGTCTGCTCTGTGCCCTCTGTCAGCCCTCCCAGCAGATCATCCAGAGGTAAGTCCATATCCAGTCCGGTACTGCCGCTGTCTTCCGTAACAGGCATCTCTCCCGTTGCTGCACCGATGGCAGCCATGTCGATTCCCGGATCATCCGCCGGGGAATCCGATATTTCATCGGTCATATTATCCAATAATCCGCTCAGAATCTCCTCCTGTGTGGGTGCATCCTCCGTTGAGGCCAGATTTTCCTCCGGCAGGGCTCCCACCATATCGTTCAGAATCTCCTCCGTCGTATGTCCGGCATCTGACATACCGACAACGCCATCCAGGCCGCTTCCCTCTTCCGCAGGCAACTCCGGCGCCATCTCCATCAGTATATCCATGCCGTCATCCGACTGCTCCGTAGAAATGGATAAAGGATCCATCTCCGCCTCAGGAGCGGCCACCCCGGGCATCGGGAGATCCGCAATGGACAGATTCTCATTGGGAGGCGGAGCCGGTATTTCCACAGTCTCCGGCATCATTGGCGGCTCCTCCGGGAGGGTCTCCGTCATATCACCCAACGGAGCAGCAAGATCCTCCAGTGTAGGCAGTTCCTCATCCGCGACATGGGCCTCGAGCTCCTCGTCGAAAACAGGCGCCATTTCCATTTCGGCCATGTCCGCCGCCATTGCCTCCATCTCTGGCGTCAGGGCATCCGGTATGAACGGCTCTCCCTCGGATACAAACTCCTCCGGCAAACTGATCTCCGAAGCAATATCTGCTGCTGACGAGGTATCAACTATCGGCATTTCTGCTGTCGACGACGCTTCTATCGGCATTTCCGTTCCCAACAAAGCGTCGTCTATCGGCATATCTGTTCCCAACGGAGCATCCATCGGCATTTCTGCTGCCAACGGAATCTCCGCAGAAGTTTCTGAGGATGGCAGCTCCGGATTCAACCCGGCACCCTCCGGCACGTTCTCTGCAAGCTGCAGTTCATCCAGGCTCAGATCACTGTTGGCCACCACCTCTTCAATGGGGTTCTCCCCAACCTCCGGCAGATCGTCGGCAGAAAGCGTATAATCCACCAAAGGAGGCTCCTCCAGTGCTGCCAATTCCTCCGGTGTCATGGAGGACAGCGGTTCTGAGATCATGGCTTCAGGCACAGCGGACTCTTCCACCACAGGCTCTGCAATCACCGGTTCAGGTGCCGGCTCTTCCGCAGGTATGGACGACATCAGATCCTCAAGATTCACCTCCGGTGCTTGCACCGGCTCC
>JAFSYF010000150.1 GCA_017443695.1 Butyrivibrio sp. | reverse complement strand
GACAAATACCCAGTCTCTGTCCGCCATATAGTAGCAGGAAGCCACCACCTCATTGTTGGCGTAACTGGTGAAATGCTGGTCATCCGGGGTATCACGCAATGTCCCGATCACCGTCAGCAAATCCCGTTCTGTGCAGTCCGTCCCGACCAGCTCCTGATTCTGATCAAAGATATAGACACCGGTTGCCGCATTGATCAGGCTGTATCCGACTTCTTCGTCTCCGCTGTTCTCCAGTGCACCCAGCTTCTCCTCCAGACCGTCCGTATAGAAAGCACCGCCGGCAAAGCCGATCATCTCTCCCTGTTCGTTTCTGATCGGTGCATAGACCGGAATCACCATCCGCCTGGTCACCGGCGCCAGCACGATCCCTGTGCAGAATGCTTCCCCTCTTTCACGGATCATCTGCTCCAGCGCGGCCGCTGCATCTGCATCACGAAAGGTCTGATCCACGGAATCCGGGTTGATATGTGCCAGCACATAGGTGTCCCACTGTGCCGTATACAGTCCTTCAATGTCCGTTCGGTCGGATGCCATTCGGGTGGTCATCTCACGGGACAGACGTATCCGTTCCGCATCCTCCGGATTCTCCAGTGCCTCACGGACTTCCGTCGTTTTGCTGTAGCTGCTGACAAATTCACAACAGCCATCGATATAGGTCTCAACCAGCTGCGCCCGATCTCCAGCGATCACATTCATATCCCGGAACGCCCGATCCTCCAGCGTTCCCGTCAGATAGTAATTCATAACCGCAAAAAAGATTATCATCGCGATGATCTGAACAACACCAATCATCAACGCGATTTTGACACTGATTCTATTCTTCATCCGAATCTCTCCGCCTGATTGCTATCCCCAACACTCGTGACGCAGACATACTATAATTATATAGGATGAAAGAATCTGATTCAAGGATAAATCAGCGGCTTCTCAGATAATATAGTCGCTCCAGTCCGCTTCATTCATCATCTGGCAGCTGCCCCTGTGCATGAGCCGTCCCTCAAATTCGGTTCGAATCACGGATGTATGTCCACCCTGCAGTCTGTCCATCAGCAGATACAGTGCCAGCCGTCCCATCTCATCCTTCGGCAGCCGTACTGTCGTCAGCATCGGTGTGGTGAGCTGCGCCGCCTCAATATCATCACTGGATATGATGGATGGGTGATAGATACCGCCCTTTCTGGACGCCATACATTTAAGCATTCCGATGGCCAGCACATCGTTGGCACAGTAGATTCCCGTGGGGCGATCCTGTCTTGCAAGCAGCTGTTCCATCGCCCGGAATCCCTCCATCTCGGTCTGTTTCACCTCGATCACATCGTCAGAGGGAGATACCGGGATATCATGTCTGCGGAGTGTCTCCAGGTAACCGGCATACCGCGCTTCATTCCGGCACTCTCCCACATATCCGATGTCCCTGTGGCCCAGCGTGATCAGATGCTCCACGGCGATCGACGCGATCTTACGCCCGTCGCACAGCACCTCATCCACCTCATAGTTCGTCGAATTGCGGTTGATTGAGACGATGGCCCGTACCCGTTCCTTCAGCAGACGGATCACATGCCGGCTGCACCGGCCCAGGATGATCAGTCCATCCGGTTGCCGTTCCATGTCATGGAACAGCTGATCCAGCTCACCATACAGATCCGCACGTGAACAGGCTTTATCATCTGAGAACATCGGACGGAAGGCAATGCGGGACAGAATATGTCTGCTTCGGTGGATCTCGCTCTCCACAATCCGCAGCAGCTCCAGAAAGAAAGGATCCGTCTGCCGCTCATCGGTTCTCGTCATCAAAATACACAGGGAGAAGGTACGATCCTGCTGACCCGTAATACCCAGCTTCAGATTCCGTGCCGCCTCGTTCGGCGCATAGCCGATCCGGATCGCCGCCTCCCGGATCCTTTCCTCCAGTCCTTTTTCCTGGCAATGATATCCCGGATCACGCAGTACCCGGGATACTGTCGCCGGTGAGCAGCCCACCTCTCCGGCAATTCTCTTAACAGACATGAACGTTCCTCTTCTGTATCAGATTTTTTAAAAAATCACTTGCATTCTTCATCATTCTGACGTAATATAGTTGTTGCGTCCGCACAAAGCGGATGGATCGCTGGAATAGCGCAGTCGGTAGCGCAACTGATTCGTAATCAGTAGGTCGGGGGTTCAAGTCCCCCTTCCAGCTGTGCCTAAAAACACCAGAAACGCCGTAGTTACAGGGTTTGCTCCCATAACTACGGCGTTTTTATGTCCAAAGTACAACCGCGTAACGGCGCGGGGTTGCCGCCACG
>JAFSYF010000149.1 GCA_017443695.1 Butyrivibrio sp. | reverse complement strand
CCGGGATGGACGGACCGCTGGTGTATCAGCTGCACCGCCAGGTGCATGAGGCTGGGTAGCCAAGTCCGGAAGGGATAAACGCTGAAGGCATCTAAGCGTGAAGCCCCCCTCAAGATGAGATATCCCATCGCAAGAGTAAGACCCCTTAGAGAGTATGAGGTAGATAGGCACAGGGTGTACGCACGGTAACGTGTTCAGCTGATGTGTACTAATCGGTCGAGGGCTTTTCCATGAGAGTTTGGTTCCATTGATGTAGTCGTGTGTAGTTTTCAGGGCGCATACAGAACGAACTGTTTGTACAAAACAGTTCGTTTTTTTTGTTGTTTTTTTCTGAAAAATTTCATGGTAGATACAAGTCAAACATAGTAAAATGGTTACTATTCGGAGCCTTGTGGATACATGATCCATATGTATATGAGAAGGCGCTGAAGAGAACACTGATGGTGACACAGGAGGGAGCATATGATCTTTACAAAGGATGAAAGCGGAAATGCACTGATTGCAAGACGCCGACATGAAATGCTGCGTGTAGAGGCCTGGGGAAGAGACAGTCTGCGCGTCAGGGCAACCATGTATCCGGAATTCGCCGGAACAGACTGGGCATTGACAGAGAACAGACCAAATGACAGTAATGTCAAGATCATGACAGAGAATGCAGATGGTATTGCCAGCATCACCAACGGCAGGATAAAGGTGACGATTCATCCATCCGGTGTGGTCACCATCTACCGTGACGATCAACAGATCCTGAGAGAGCGTTATCGCAACTATGATCCATGTGTGACCAGGGAAAGTCGTTGTCTGAAATATGAGGGCAGAGAATATTTTGCCCATACCGGAGGGGATTACAGGCTTCGCCTCAGATTTGATGCCAACGATGGAGAGAAGCTGTTCGGTATGGGACAATATCAGCAGCCGAATATGGATCTGAAGGGCTGTATTCTGGATCTGGAGCAGCGGAACAGTCAGATTTCTGTACCATTTGCGGTCTCCAGTCTGGGGTACGGATTCCTTTGGAACAATCCCGCGGTTGGACATGCGAGCTTCGGGACGAACTTTACTGAGTGGGTGGCTGATGCAACAAGGGAGATGGACTACTGGGTTACTGTCGCCGACACGCCGAAGGAGATTCTGCGTAATTATACGGATGTGACCGGTCATACACCGCAGATGCCGGAGAATCTCATGGGCCTTTGGCAGTGTAAGCTGCGCTATCGCACACAGGAGGAGGTATTGAAGGTCGCCAGAGCCTGCAAGGAACACGATGTACCGATCAATGTGATTGTGATTGATTTCTTCCACTGGCCTGTGCAGGGAGACTGGACTTTTGATGAGAAATACTGGCCGGATCCGAAGGCGATGTGCGATGAGCTCCACAGCATGGGCATCAAAGTCATGGTTTCAGTTTGGCCCTCTGTAGACAAGCGCAGTCCGCATTATGAGGAAATGGCGGAACGGGGGTTGCTGATCCGGACGGAGCGCGGCTCACAGCAGTGCTACGACTATCAGGGAGACTGCGGCATTCTGGATTCGACGAATCCTGAGACCAGTGACTACGTCTGGGAGATCTGCAAGAAGAACTACGAGGATCTTGGTATTGATATGTTCTGGCTGGACAATTCCGAGCCGGATATGACCAAATATGATTTCGACAATATCCGCTACCATATCGGTACTGGCAGCGCGGTCAGCAATATCTATCCGCAGATGTACAGCAGGATCTTCTACGATCACCAGAAGGCTGCAGGGAAGAAGGAGATTGTGAACCTCCTGCGTTCCGCATGGGCAGGAAGCCAGAAATACGGCAATGTTGTCTGGTCAGGGGATGTACCCAGCACCTTTGAGGCCTTCCGGGATCAGGTCGCAGCGGGTCTCAACATTGGTCTGGCCGGGATTCCCTGGTGGACCACGGATATCGGTGGATTCATGACGGATGACGTGAAGGATCCGGATTTCCGGGAGCTGCTGATCCGGTGGTATGAATTTGCCGTGTTCTCTCCCGTACTGCGGATGCATGGCGACCGTGGACCTTACGATATCCCGCCGCTGGATGATCGTGATTTCGGTGGTGGTTATCTGCATACCGGCCAGGATAACGAGCTCTGGAGTTACGGCGAGGATAATTTCAAGATTATGCGGGATCAGCTGGATCTGCGGCTGAAGCTGCATGATTACATCAAAGGATTGTACGCGGAGGCTGCTGAGAACGGGTCACCGCTGCTGCGTACACTGTTCTATGAATTCCCGGAGGATGAGAAGTCCTGGGAGACCTACGATGAATACATGTTTGGGGATCAGTATCTGGTTGCGCCCATTTTTGCCCTCGGCGCGCGTGAGCGGGATGTGTATCTGCCCGCAGGAGCGGTCTGGGAGGATATCCGGGACGGCAGCCGCCATGAAGGAGGACAGATCATCAGGGCAGCGGCACCGATGGAGAGCATTCCGGTGTATAAAAAAGCGTAAAAACGAAAATTTGCTGTTTTTTTCAGCAGAAATGTGTTAAAATATGATATACTGTGTGAAGGTCCATATTTTTCTGTACGGGTGAATAAAGTAGTGACCGACGATCATACCAACAGGAGAGGGGAGTAAGATGGAATCGAAGATCTTGATGGAAAGTGGTACAAATGAGCTGGAGGTTCTGGAGTTCCGCATCGATGATCATTGCTACGGTATCAATGTTGCGAAGATCAAGGAGATCATCATCTATCAGGAGGTGACGCCTGTTCCCAATGCGCATCCCAGTATCGAAGGAATCTTCATGCCGCGTGATGAGATGATTACGGCAATTGATCTGCGTAACTGCCTGCAGCGCGGTACTTCGAAGCCCGGTGGACTCTTTATTATTACAAACTTCAACAAACTGGATATTGCTTTCCATGTGGATCAGGTCGTAGGAATCCACCGTGTTTCCTGGGCAGATATCATTAAGCCCAATGCGACGATCTCCAAGGCGGAGGAGAGTATTTCAACCGGTATCATCAAGTTTGAAGATCGTCTGATCATCATTCTGGATTTCGAGAAGATCGTATCGGATATCAATCCGAATACCGGTCTGAATATGGACCAGCTCAAGGAAATCGGGCCGCGTAACCGCAATGAGGTGCCGATTGTTCTGGCGGAGGATAGCCAGCTGCTGAATAAGCTGATTGTGGACTCACTGAAGAAGGCTGGATATGACAATGTCCGTCACTTTGAGAATGGCAAGCTGGCCTATGATTATATCAAGGGCTGCAAGGAGCGCGGTCAGCTGGATAAGGTCAAGTGCATCATTACGGATATTGAGATGCCGATCATGGATGGCCATCGCCTGACCAAGCTGATCAAGAGTGATGACGAAACCAAGGTTATTCCGTTAATCATCTTCTCTTCACTGGTCAATGAGGAGATGCGCAAGAAGGGTGAAGCGCTTGGGGCAGACAGACAGCTGTCCAAGCCGGAGATTGGCAATCTTGTGTCGGTGATTGACGAGTTGGTTAACGCGGACTCGTAAGTTACGCATAGGTATTGATAAGGCTCCCTTTGTCGGATCTGTTGATGGGTGCGATGAAGGGGGCTTTCATTTTTGGAAGAAGGCCGGATGAATTCTAAGAACGAAAAATATCTGGATAGTCTGTTAAAGTCTGTTACAAGACGAAAAAAAGCAGACAATACCGGGAATACGCCATCAAATGCCTCAAAGGACAAAAGCGGATTGTCCGATCTGATCGAGAAGTCCGCAGATAATGAGGCGCTGGCGCAGATTGGCGATGTGGTACAAAAGCTAGATTCCGGAGAGCTTCTGAACGCCAGGCTGGGACGTATGATGGATGCTGTCACTGCGCCGATAGAGGATTCGGTACAGCAGCTGGTGGTTGGCGCGGATCTGTCAGGTTTAGATCTGCGGGACGATGAAGAGTTGGAGTTGGATCAGGCGCTGGCGGATGCTGAGCGCGAGGAGGAGGAATCAGAAGCCGCGGCGCAGGCAGCCGCCGATCGAGAAGCGGAAGAAGCTGCGGCAAAAGCTGAGGCCGAGGCGGAAAAGGCCAGTCAGGAAGCAGAACGCGCGGCGGAAGAGGCTGCAGCGCGGGCTGAGGCTGAAGCGGAGAGAGAACAGCGCGAGGCGGAGCGTGCGGCGCTGGAAGCTGAAATGGCGCGCGCAGCAGAGGAGGCGTCTGCGGAGGAACCAGAGTCACTCTCGCTGGAGGATTTATCGCTGCCGCCTGAACCAATTGTCGAGGAACCGGCTGATCTTGCGCCCATGATGTCGGAGCCGTCTTTGGATGACCTGATGTCGGCGATGCCGGCGGAAGAGCCAGCGGCTGAAATGCCTGTGTCGGAGGAGATGGCTGCGGAGCCGCTGCCGGAAGATATTCTGTCGCAGATGGATTTTTCGGAAGTCGCAGAACCGGCGGTGTCAGAACCGTCGTTGGACGATCTGATGTCGATGATGCCGGCGGAGGAGCCGGTGGCGGAAATGCCTGCGGAGCCAGAACCGTCACTGGATGAGTTGATGTCCATGAT
>JAFSYF010000148.1 GCA_017443695.1 Butyrivibrio sp. | reverse complement strand
TCGCGGGCGCGCGTCTGGGGAGCGTCCGTGTGATCGTGCGGGAGGAGGAGGACCTGCCCGGAAACATCCTCGCCCTCAAGCGCGCCTCCCTGAACCCGCGCGGACAGGAGCGCTTCTTCCCGGACATCGCGTGCAATCCGGAACATGATACGGTTGGCCGCACTGTTCATTCCCCACTGGGCCACTGCGCAGATCACGGCGATCAGTACATACTGCAGAAGCTTCTGCCCCACAGCCGCCAGATCGATGGTGGATGCGTCGATCAGCAGATCAATGGCATTCCCCGCGATGATGGGCAGCACCAGCGACAGGATCGCACAGACCACCGACAGCAGAATCGACAGCAGGATCCATCCGCTAAAGGGGGCCGCGTGCTGGAGTACCCGTTTCAGTATGGTCATGCTCCGGCCTTTTTTCTTACTTTCTGTCATTTCGCACCTCCTCTGCCGTCCCGCTCTGTGACTCATGGATCTCCCGGTAGACCGGACAGGTTTCCAGAAGTTCTTCATGCCGGCCTTTTCCAACAAGCCGCCCGTCATCCAGCACCAGAATCAAATCACAGCCCCGCAGTGAGCTCGTCCGCTGGGAGACGAGGAAGGTGACCGTCTGTGGCTGTATGGTCTGGAGTGCCCGTCTCAGCTTCAGATCGGTGGCATAATCCAGTGCGGAGGAGGCATCATCCAGAATCAGAATATCCGGTTTTCTGACCAGCGCCCGGGCGATGGTCAGACGCTGACGCTGACCACCGGAGAGATTCTTGCCGCCCTGCGCGATGCGGTAATCCAGACCGCCCTGCTTTTCCCGGACAAACTCCGCTGCCTGTGCCGCCTCCAGCGCGTCCCACATCTCCTCATCCGTGGCTGTCTCCGCGCCCCACCGGAGATTGTCCCGGATCGTCCCGGCGAACAGCACCGCGCGCTGCGGCACAATGCCGATCCTGTCACGCAGACAGGACAGGGACATCTCCCGCACATCCTGACCGTCAACCCGCACCGTACCGGCGGAGCCGTCATAGAAACGCGGAATCAGATGAACCAGTGTGGATTTGCCGCTGCCGGTTCCGCCGATCACGCCGATCCGCATCCCCCGATCTGCCTTAAAGTCGATGTCCTCCAACGCATCCTCGGCGGCTCCGGGGTAGCGCATATAGACATGTTCAAAGCTGACAAGCGGCGTGTCTCCTTCGCCATGCGCCCATGACATCTTTGTTCCGTCCGCCATGTCCGGTGTTTCCTCCAGTATGGCCTGAATCCTGTTGGCACATGCCACAGCGCGGGTGATGGTCAGGATCAGATTGGCGAATTTCACCAGTTCGATCAGGATCTGCGACATGTAATTATACAGTGCCACCACCTCGCCCTGGGAGAGCGCACCGGCCTGGACACGCACGGCCCCCGTATAGATCAGTACCGCCACGGCCAGATTTAACAAAAGCTGTGTCAGCGGGTTCATGAGTGCGGATACCCGCCCCACATGCTCCTGCAGCGCAGTCAGTGCCGTATTCTCCTGGTGAAAATGCGCGGTCTCCGCCTCTTCCCTGCGGAAGGCACGGATCACCCGGACCCCGGAGAGATTCTCCCTTACCAGTGTCGTCACACCGTCCAGCTCATTCTGTACGGACCGGTAACGGGGGATGCACCATCGCATAATGGCGAAGACCACCAGAGACAGGATGGGAATCGCGACAGCGAAGATCATCGCTTCCCGTACATCGATGGTAAAGGCCATCACCATGGCGCCGAGAACGACAAAGGGAGAACGCAGCAGCAGACGAAGGGTCAGATTGACGCCCTGCTGAACCTGGTTCATATCGCTGGTCATACGGGTGATGAGGCTGGAGGTTCCCAGACGGTCGATCTGTCCGACGGAGAGCGCCTGGATGTTTTCAAACAGATCATGCCGGACACGCTTGGCAAAGCCTGCCGCAGCTTTGGCGGAGAAGTACTGGGCCGTCACCGACGCCGCAAAGCCAACCCCACAAAGCAAAATCAGAATCAGTACGCTGCGATAGAGAACACCACGATCCGACTGCGCGATGCCCACATCAATCATCCTGGCCACCACCAGTGGCACAAACAACTCAAAGGTGGCCTCCAGCATCTTGAACAGTGGTGCCAGGATGGCCTCTTTACGATAGGTTCTCAGATATCGCAATAACTTCATGTGATTCTCAATCCTTTCGGGTAATGATTTTTCAGGGTTCGTCCGTCACTCTTGGCCCATCCCAGGCCTGTTCTGCCGGCACAGACCAGCACCCATCCGGGCCTCGCATCTCCCATCCGCAGGCTCTCTCCCGCCAGATACCTTCCGACCTCCTGTCCCTCCGGATCCAGGCAGACAAAACGCCCCTCCTGCATGTCCCCGGCGCAAAGCATATGTGCCAGGGCATGATCCGGCTCGAAGCGGATTTCACCTCTCCCGCTCCTGCGGACACTGCCCACCCTGCGCCCGGCACAGAGCAGCTTCAGGCCGACAGGCAGCCCGGGGATCTCCTTCGGCAGCATCAGCAGAT
Organism: Butyrivibrio sp.; assembly: GCA_017443695.1. Lineage (GTDB taxonomy): Bacteria > Bacillota > Clostridia > Lachnospirales > Lachnospiraceae > Butyrivibrio. The sequence continues at coordinate 1,412 of JAFSYF010000148.1, read as the reverse complement.
GATCTTCAAAGCGAATACAGTTCCCGGCCTGCAGCTCTACAGATTTCGTTTCTGCCAGGTGTTCCCTGCAGAACGCTTCCCACACATTCTGTTCGGTACTTCCCTGTCTGACCAGACGGGTGTCGGTACGCACCGGAAAAGGGCGTCGAACACTGCCTGCGGAATCCGCCGCCCTGGCGTCTGTCAGCGGATCCATCCGATCCAGCACAGCGGCAAATTGCCCCTCGCCCTGCACCAGATGTGGCCAGAGACGCACACAACAGCACCGGACCGACTCATCCGCACTGATCCCGGGCATGATCTGCCAGCCGTCCGGCTGTCGCCGCGGATCGGTGCCGGAGGCTCCCACAGTCGTCACAGGTACCGGACGGAATACACCGGGATATCCGACAAGCAACGCTTCGATCTGCGCTTCATCCTCCTCCCGTTCAAAGGTACAGGTGGCATAAACCAACCGTCCGCCGGGAGCAAGCATCCGGAATGCCGCGTCCAGAATCTCCTGTTGTCTCTGCGCACACCGGTCAACCAGTGTCTCATCCCACTGTCTCACCGCCTCCGGATTGCGCCGCATCAGACCTTCCCCGGAGCATGGCGCATCCACAAGGATCCGGTCAAAATACCCCTCAAAGTATTCCGCCAGGACAGCAGGCGGCATGGAAAACACAAGAACCTGCATCACGCCCATCCGCTCCAGATTCGCAGTCAGGGTGCGTGCTCTTACAGGATCCACCTCATTGCAGACCAGAAGTCCGGTGTCTCCCAAATGTGCCGCGATCTGTGTACTCTTTCCGCCGGGCGCTGCACACAGATCCAGGATGCGTTCCCCCGGTTTCGGATCCAGCAACGCAACCGGCAACATGGCGCTGGGTTCCTGAATATAATACGCTCCCGCCTCATGATATGCTTTCCTGCCGGGGCGCAGCGTCTCACTCTCCGGGTACAGGACTGCGGCCTGCTCCCACGGTACAGCATCCTCCGGAGAAATCCAGGGCAAATCCTGCAGCTGTATATCTCTGCCCGGCATAAGCCGCAGGGCATGTGTCCTGTCCTCTCTGGTCAGCGCGCGCTCCAGGGCGCAGACCGCAGCGTCATCACACAGCAAAGCCCCCATCCGTTTCAGAAATGCAGGCGGGAGACCATTGATTCCATCCGTATTATGCGCTGAATTTCCCATCTGATCCCGGTTCCTTTCTCGTGACTATTATAGGTCATCCGTATGCACCTGGCAAATCCGGTATACCGGAGGAAAAAAAAACCGCAGTCAGATCACGATCAGTCTGACTGCGGCTCATTGTTTCATTACCTGGTGAACCTGAGAAATCTCTCCCGTTCCTGCGGCTTATTTCGCATACTCCGTCGCGCGGCTCTCGCGGATCAGATTGACCTTGATCTGGCCCGGTTACTCCATCTGC
>JAFSYF010000147.1 GCA_017443695.1 Butyrivibrio sp. | reverse complement strand
CTGTATGCCTTTGTCCCGTTTTTATCCTTATGGTCATTCAGCAGCACGCATCCATTCCTGGGCAAGATATAGAGGAACATTTACCATCCAGTCCTGCTCTTTGAAGCCTGCCATGGAAAAACGGCAGGGTTTAAGGCTGTTATCTTCATCGTATAGTGTGCGAAGGCTTTTTGACCTGAGATTCACTTCCGCATTCACTTCGATAGGATATAATTCGTCCTTTTGAACCAGGAAATCTATTTCCAGTGGAGAGTTTTCCTTGGAATAGTAATAGATTTTCTGATCAATGGCTATCAGCTCCTGGGCTACGAACTGCTCCGTGAATGCACCTTTATATTCGGTGAAATAGTTTTCGCCGGTCAGGACCTCTCTTGAAGTCACATCTGACATGGCACCCAATAGTCCCAGATCAGACATGAACAGTTTAAAGGCCCCTGGATCCTCGTAGAACTTCAAGGGGCGTTTTACTCTGTCTACGCGCATGATCTTATGAGCAAGTCCACAGTTGATCAGCCACTGCAGGGCATCTTCATAATCTTTTGCACGTGAACCTTTCTTTACAACACCATAAATGAATTTCTTACTCTCCTTTGCCAACTGGGATGGTATGGAATTCCATACCAGTACGACTTTTGGAAGAATTCTGGCCGGAACATGCTTTGAGAAATCCTTTTCATAATCACCAAGAATGCGCTTCTGGATCCTGCGAACGCCTTTCAGATCCTGTTTTTGACAATAGTGATTCACAACCTCCGGCATGCCGCCAACATAGTAATATTGACGAAGCAGGTCTATCAGTTTCTGTGACATTGGAGCAAGCTCCTCCCAGTTGTGCGCCTTGATCTGCTCCATAAGACCATCATTACCGGATGCTGACAGAAATTCAAGAAAAGTCATGGGATACATTTTGAATTCATCAACTTTTCCGACAGGATAACCTGTACCAGTATGAAGGCTGACACCAAGGAGACTTCCGGCAACGATGATGTGGTATTCCGGGGCATCCTCAGAGAAGTATTTTAAGGCAGTGATGCCTTGTGGCGTTTCCTGTATCTCATCAAGTACAATCAGCGTTGTTTCCGGAGATATGGTTGTATTTGATATGGATGAAAAAGAACGTATGAGTCGCTTGACGTCAAAGTCATAAAACAGGGATTTCATTTCAACTGTCCGGTCACAGTTGATGTAGGCCATGTTTTTATATTCATGTGAGCCGAATTCCTTTATTACCCAAGTTTTTCCAACCTGCCTCGCACCGTCTATGATGAGCGGTTTCCTGTCGGGTGAGCTTTTCCACGCTATTAATTCATTGAAAATAGTTCTTTTCATTTTCCTCCACCATTTTCATGAACGAAGATACAGGAAAATAATACATTTTTATGAACGAATAATCAATAAGATAATACAAAAAAATGAACGAACTAGAACTATAGAAAAAACAAGACATCCATGGTAGCATGGGAGAGGAGATATACACTCGTCCGCACAGAGGGAGGATCTGCCATGGCACGCTGTCCGGTCTGTTTCCATCACTGCACCCTGACAGAGGGGCAATACGGCCTCTGTCAGGCCAGACAATGCGTGGACGGCGAGGTGGTTCCTGCGAACTACGGCCGCATCACCTCCCTGGCCCTGGACCCGATCGAGAAGAAACCCCTGGCCGAGTTCCACCCGGGGAGCCTCATCCTCTCCGCAGGGAGCTACGGCTGCAACCTGCGCTGTCCCTTCTGCCAGAATTACGAAATCTCCTACGACGCCCCCTCCGTGACAGGCTTCCGGACATCCGCCGAGGTCTGGACGCCGCAGGAGCTTGCGGATGCCGCATGGGAACTCATCCCCCGCGGCAACATCGGCCTGGCCTTCACCTACAACGAACCCCTCACCGGTTATGAATTCGTGCGGGACACAGCCCGCCTTGTCCGGGAAAAAGGAATGGTAACCGTCCTGGTTACAAACGGCACAGCGGAGCCGGAGATCGAAGAGGCGCTCCTGCCCTGGATCAGTGCCATGAATGTGGATCTCAAAGCCTTCTCGGAACGGTTCTACAGCGATCTCATCGGCGGAGACCTGCAGACGGTGCTGCATTTCATCGAACGGGCGGCGCAGGTCTGTCATGTAGAGGTGACGACCCTCGTCATCCCGGGGGAGAACGACAGCCCGGAGGAGATCGCCGCACTGGCGCAGTGGCTCTCCGGCGTGGAGGCGCGCACCGGCCGGCGGATCCCGCTGCACCTCACCCGGTTCTTCCCACGCTATCGGATGAAGGACCGCCCGGCAACAGACACCGCCCTCATGCACCGGCTGGCGGATGCCGCCGCCCCCTATCTCTCTTCGGTATATCTGGGAAACATGTAATGATACCAGGGTCAAAAGCCCGACACGAAACAATCCGGGGTATCCCCATATCGTGAGAAAAATCGCCCCATATCAGCACTGCTCCTCGCCGGCACAGATATACCCGAAGGAACTCTCCCAGTTGCCATTGCCATCCGGTGTCTCAGAGTCAGGATTGGGATGGATGGCTTTGGGGCTGCCATTGACAGCATCCCACAGGCGGCCCAAACTATGATATACTGAAAACCATACAAAGGAGCATAATAACCATGACAACAAAGACGAAAACAAAGAAAACCGCGCAGCGCCGCCTGGCGGAGCAGGTGCTTACGCACATCACGGCCAGCCCCACAGCATATCACGTGGTTGCGAATATGATCCGCCGCCTGGAGGATGCCGGTTTCACCGGACTGCCGGAGGAGGAGCGCTGGCAGCTCGCCCCGGGCGGACGCTACTATGTGACGCGGAACGGTTCCTCCATCATCGCCTTCACGATCCCCGGCAGGGACTTCAGAGGCTATCAGATCATCGCCAGTCACAGCGACTCCCCCTCCTTCCGCATCAAGGAGAATCCGGAGATGGAGGCGGCAGGCTACCTCCGGCTGAACGTAGAGCGCTACGGCGGGATGCTGTGCGCCCCCTGGTTCGACAGACCCCTCTCTATCGCGGGACGCGTCGTGGTGCGCGGCAGAGACGGCGCCCTGGAGACGAGACTCATCCAGCCCGACAGAGACCTGCTCATGCTGCCCTCCCTGGCGATCCATATGAACCGGGAGGCCAATGACGGCATGAAATACAACGCCCAGACCGACATGCTCCCCCTGTTCGGCGAGGCCGCGGACAAGGGACGCTTCCGGGCCCTCCTGGCATCGGAGGCAGGGGTTCCTGAGCAGGACATCTTAAGTGACGATCTCTACCTCGTGGTACGGCAGGCACCGTCCTTCTGGGGGGCAGAAGAGCAGTATTTCTCCTCCCCGCGGCTCGATGACCAGGAATGCGCCTGGTGCAGCCTGGAGGGGTTCCTCGCGGCGGACAATGAGGAACAGGTGATGCTCCACTGCGTCCTGGACAACGAGGAGGTGGGCTCACGTACCAGACAGGGCGCGGCATCCACCTTCCTGCAGAGCGTACTGGTGCGCATCGGCGAGAGTCTGGGGCGGGATGGCCAGGACTACCACACAGCTCTGGCCTCCAGCTTCATGGTCTCTGCGGACAACGCCCATGCCGTACACCCCGCCCACCCGGACAAGGCGGACCCGGTGCACAGACCCCGGATGAACGGCGGCATCGTCCTCAAATACGCCGCCAACCAGAACTACACCACCGACGGGGTCTCCGCGGCCGTGGTTCGCGATCTCTGCCTCCGGGAAAAGATTCCGTTACAGACGTTTTTTAATCGCTCGGACCAGCCCGGCGGCAGCACCCTGGGCAACATCTCCAACACCCAGGTGTCATTAATGGCCGCAGACATCGGCCTGGCCCAGCTGGCCATGCACTCCCCCTATGAGACCGCAGGCGTTTCGGACGTGGGCGCGCTGGTGGATTTCTGCCGCGCCTTCTACAGAGCGGGTGCACCGCGGATACGGGAGACATGTCACAGCTGACGATCCGGCAGCTGCAGGAGACCCTGGCAGCGACAGGCGTGGACCTCACCGCCCCGCCTGCACAGCACGTGATGGGCAGGGTGCCGCTGCAGGACGGCCACAGCATCGAGATCCTGGCGCCGGTGCCTGTTTTTTTCTCTGCAGCGGAGGCCCGGGCCTACGGACACCCCTGCTACGTGGTGGGGGAGTTGACACCCGGACGCTGGACCTTTACCTACACCACCGGGGAGGCGGACATCGGATTTGCAGGCACTGAATCTGACATCGCCCGGCGTGTGGTGGAATATCTGCATCGGAACTGGCGCGGCATAGGTTCCGCGCTCGACCAATGGATCACAACATGGAAGGAAGCACAATGAAGAACAGAAGCGTATTACAGAGATTCGGAATGTTGTGTACGGCGGGGTGGCTCGTACTCGCCGCAGGCTGTGGCGGCAACAAGGGCGCCCAGACCGGAGAGACGACACAGGAGCCGACGACAGAGCAGACAGACAGCGCCGCCTCTGCCTCCTCAGAGGCCGCTTCTGCACAGACCACGCAGCAGGAGGCCCAGACCCCGGCGCCTGCCGCAGCAGAGACAGGAGAGATCCTGGTGAAGGACTACGAACAGCTCCTGCCGGGCTATCAGACCCTGCATTATATTGACGCTGCCGGCGAGCTGCACCTCCTGCGGGATTTCGGCCCGAAGGAGACCATCGTCTATACGGATGTCTGTGATACCTGCATCGCCGTGGTCACTTCTATCACGAAGGGCGCTGAGACGAACTACAGCCTCTACCTCCTGGATCCCCACGGGGAGCTCCTGAGCCAGACCGGACTCTACCGCAGGGAGGAGCAGGGGTCGTTCTGGACACCGGACTCCTTTGGCCTGATCGACGGCCGGTTCTGCTACTCGCTGTACGGAGACACCGAGGTCATATACACCTATGACCTGGAGGGGGACGCCATCATCGAGGATACGGACCTCACCCGGGCGCAGCAGCTGATCCGCCAGCAGGCGATAGATAACGGGCGTTACCCGCTGGTCTACAGCTGGACCATGCCGGCGCCCTTAAGCCGTTACGGCGGGATCTACCTAAGGAGTGAGGACCAGAACACCATCATCACCTATGACAGGGCAGGAGATCAGGTGGCGGCATGGGCGCCGCCCGTGGCAGCCGGCTGGTATGAACCGCTGCAGTCCGGGTCGCTCGCCGGCTACCAGTACAACTATGACGAGACGGAGGGCGGCAGCTACCGGTACTTCGTCTACGATGTGGCGGGGAAACAGATGCGGGAGCTGACCCTGGGCCACAGCGACACACAGAACAACACGAACAGCACCCTGCTGGAGGTGGACGGGGAGACCGTCTACTATCTGGTGAACCAGGGGAGCAGCAATGGCGGGCTCTCGGATCAGACCCTCTACCGCCGTCTGCCGGACGGTTCGGAGCAGGAGCTCTGCACCCTGACCTGGCCCCTGAGCTTCTATGAGAACAACACGGACAGCTATTCCAGAAACCTCCTGCCCGGACGGATCCATTTCTGCAGAGATGCGCTGTACGTTCTCCTCTATCAGGAGGGCACCGGCTTCATCTGGAACAAAATATCACTTGATACCGATACAAAGCTGGCCTCCACGGGCATTTGCGACAGTGATGTGGACTATGCCGCCTACGGTACCCTGACGGCACAGGAGGACCACCGGTACACGGGAGACGATGATAACATCTGTTTCTTTAACGGCACCTACGAAACCTTCCGCATCAAGGACAGCCTGCCCTATGCGGCATCCGTCAACCGGGTGCTGGATCAGTTCTACGCAGAGGTGAGGAGCCACGGCAATGACATCGCGGATGATGCCGCAGCAGAGATCAGCGACCCGGATAATGGTGCATGGATGCGGGAGAGCGGGATCGCCTACTCCTATGATTTCCGCCTGCGCAGGGTGGAGGAGCCCGCCGATGGCTACCTGCAGCTCATATTTGATGCCTATGACTTCTACGGCGGAGCCCATGGGATGCCCACACAGCAGATCCTCCTGTTCGATGAGGCGACAGGAGAGCGCCGTACGATCACGGATTTCTTCCCGGGGACGAAGGAAGAGCTCACCGCCATCATCGTGGATTATACCATGGAGGCCTGGAAGAAAGGCGACCAGCGCTTCTACGAGGACTACGACCCGGCCCGGGAGTCGGATCAGCGTGCCGACTTCACCGAGTCCGCCCGGATGGACCTGGATGTCACATACGGAGAGGAGGGGATCACGGTGGATTATCCGCCCTATGCGGTGGGACCCTATGCCTCCGGCTTTATCGACGTCTTCATCCCCTACGGGGCACTGGGCTTCTCCCTCTCCGGCCTGACGGGACTGCCGGAGGGCGATGCGCACATGTATGAGCCGGGCCGGCGTGGTGGCTACTGGGTCATTGAGTGCCCGCCCTGGGATGCGCCGGAGGCGGAACCCACCGAGCCGCTGCCCATCAAGCTCACGGAGATCGGACAGGAGCGGAGCGACTGGCTCAATACGGCAGAGTGGTCGGACAGAACAGGGATTGCGCTGCCGGATACGATGTACGGCGGGGCCTACGGCCCGGGGGAGATCCATGAGGGCGGCTACATCTTCGAGCTGGACACCTCGGAGGAAAAAAGGCTGCTGGCGCTGTCCGTTTACACAGAGAAATATGAGTGGCTGGGCAGATTCGATTTCTCCCAGTATCTGAACACCCCGGCCCCGGGCAACCAGTTCACCACCATGGAGATCCCCTATGCCGCCGTTGCGGAGGGCACCCTCTATGTGGAGTTGGCCCACAGGACCTATTCCGCGGACCAGCCCTACACCGGCTACATCGTGGCGGTGGATCTCGCAACGGGGGCGCTGCGCTGGCGCAGCCGGACGCTGGTGGCCAATGGGCACAACTTCCTGGTATGGAGGGATGTGATCATCTGCGGCTACGGCTTCACCGATGAGGACGACTACCTCTATATCCTGAGCAGGGACAACGGCGCCGTTCTGCAGCAGACAGGGCTCCGGACCGGCCCGGATTACTTCATCAACACCGGCGACCACCTGCATGTCCTGACCTATAACACCGCCTACGAGTATCAGGTGGAGGACCAGTGAGTCCGTCCACCGACGGGACGCCCATCCACCTGCGGATCACTGCGCGGCATATGCAGGAGGACGGGAGCGTACAGGAGATCATCACGGAAGCGGAGGGGCGCCTCCGAGGTGAGGACGGACCCGGAGGCATGCTACAGCGCGTGGACTACACAGACGAAGAGGGCAACCCCAGCAGTCTGGAGCTCACGGATCACAGCCTCCGGGCGCGTGGACTCTTCTTTGAGGAGGGGGCGCGGCATCCGGGGACCTATCCCACCCCCTACGGGGAGATCGACCTGGTGGCGGCGACGGAACGCTTCGCCGCACGGCTGGGCGCACACGGGAGTATGGCACGGGTGGCATACACCCTGCACGAGCAGGGCTCGGACACAGCACCACCCCTCACCCGCGTAACCATGACCATATCGATTCGATGCACATAACATCGTCCGTTGGGCGGCTCTGTGCAATCGAGAAGGGGAGATTGATCGACCCTTCTCGCGCGCCGGCCGCACGCTGCGGAGCAGCTTCCTCCTCTGTGCGGCCGTGTGCATAACAAAGGGCAGGGGGTTCACCCCTGCCCGTTCTTTACACTATCATCCTTACAGCTTGAACTTCTTGACGATGGTATCCAGAGTCTCTGCGATCTGCCCCTGGTGGCCGCTCATCCGGCTGACATCCTCCACGACCTCCGCCGCGGTACCGATGGATTCCGTGATTTCCGCGCTGTGGCCGGCAGTCTCCTGTGTGGACTCTGCGATATTCTGGATCGCGTTGTTCACCTCGGACATGGAGTGGCGGATATTCTCCACCATCTCTGCGATCTCCTCAGACTGGTGGCCGAAGGTCTCAGCATCCGCACCATACTGACGTCCGATCCCCACGAAATGATCGTAGTCCGGCGCGACGGTATCGTTCAGGAAGTCTAACAGACTCTGAGCACTGGCGGAGAGCACGCTGAAGGCATACTGGACACCCTCGATGGTATGCTGGATCTTGGAGACGGAATCCGCTGTATCCGCCGCCAGCTTGTTGATCTCGGAAGCAACGACAGCGAATCCGCGTCCATGCTCACCTGCCCGCGCCGCCTCGATGGAGGCATTCAGGGACAGCAGCTCGATCTGGCTGGCGATGGAAGCGATGGCATTGGTGAGGTCATTGATCTCATTGACCACCTTGGCACTCTCAGAGGCCTCCGCCATCTCCTCACGGCGCTTCGCCACCATGGCGATGGCGTTCTCATAGGCCTTCTGGCTGTTGGCCTCGATCTGCGTGGCGCGTGTCTTGATCTCTTTGGTGGTGCGGGAGCTCTCATCCGCCACATCCGACAGGTTCTGCACCGACGAATTGACCTCTGCCACGGAGGCGCTTACCTCCTCTGTCGCCGCACCGGAGGACATCATGGCATCGTTCACGCTGGACATGTTGCCCCGGATCTTGTCGAACTGGGAGGTCAGCTCCCCGGCCATGGAGGTCAGATCCGCGGAAGCGCGGTTGATCTGCGTGGATTCATCGGAGATCTGACGGATCACGCTGCGGTTGGACTCAAACATGTTGTTCAGGGACTGGCTCATCTGACCGAGCTCGTCCTCACTCCTCTGCGACAGCTTCTCCACGGTGAAGTCGCCGCCCGCCAGTGCGCCGGCGAACTGCTTGACATTCGCCAGACTCTTCGTCACGCTGTTCAGCATCAGCACGATGACGACACCGATGAGGATACCAACCGCCAGACTGAAGAAGATCAGCTGATTGCGCAGGGCGTAGATCTCGCGGTACATCTCGGACTCCGCGATTTTGATCATCAGCTTCCAGTTCACTTCCGGGATGGTGTTGAAGGCGAGATACCAGTTGTTCCTGCCCTCCTTGAAGGTGGTGGCGCCGGACTGGGTCGCAAGCACCGTGGCGGCTGCCTGCGCCAGAGAGGAATTATCGTCCTGACGGATGTTCTTGCCGTTGGACACCTTGCTGTTGTCATCGGTATAGAGGTAGACACCCTCAGAGGTGACGAGGATCGCCCGGCCGGTCTCACCCACCTGGATCTGGCCTGCCATATTGGAGATGGTATCCAGAGACAGATCTACGGTGATGCAGCCCAGATAGGCGCCGTCCGCACCCAGGATGGGCGCCGAGCAGGTGGCCATGATGGATTTGGAGGTCTCATCGTAATAGGGATCCGTGACCATGGCCTTCATGGTGTGCTGGGCCTTGGCGTTGGTGTAATACTCCTGCACGAAATAGTTGTAGTCCGCGTTGCTGTATTCCATGGTTTCGACGATGTTGCCGCCGTCCCTGTACCAGTAGGGGCCGACATATTCCTCTGTGGCATCGAAGGCATAGGGCTCGAACCAGATCCCGCTGCCCAGGATCATATCATTGTCCTGGATGACCTGGGAGAACAGGGCCTCATACTGATCCAGCGTCGAGGTCTCATAGGTGGCGCTGACCGAACGTGAGAGATTGACGGCCGTGGCGCGGATGATGGAGAGGTATCCGTCCACCTGATTGGAATAGGAAGACGCATAGGACTCCGTCTTCTCCACCACGGCTTCGGTGATGATCTTCTGGCTGGCCTTGATGCTGCCGTAGGTCAGTACCGCCAGCGCGATCACCACGATCGGCAGGATGACCAGGAGCATTTTGGCTTTGATCCCAAGTTTTTTCATCGGCTCCTCCTTCTGCATTGAGATTTCAGAAAATATTATACCATCAGTATACCATAGTCAGCGGGCCAGATAAACAACAGATTTTATGGATTTCGCTGAAACCGGGCCGGATTTCTGGGAAGCCAGAGGGACGGTTCTACTGTCATGCTGCGAAGCGCAGGACAGATAGAACCGTCCCTGCAGTCTTCCCATTCCCAGGCCGTTCCTGCTGTCTTCCCATTCCCAGGCCGTTCCTGCTCTCTTCCCTGCTGTTCCACAAGTTCCCGTCACCAGGCGGTCTTTCTTCAGATGAGGGACGAACTCCGTCCCAGCCAGGACCGTATTCAGTACGGATATTTTTTCACATAAATATTTACCCTACCCATAATCGCGTTGTATAATGAATTCCACAAACTATTTTTTTCTTTGAAGGGAGAATCTTTCTATGCATAAGTCTATGCCGTTTCCGGCACCAACCACCCAGAATTATCTGAAGGCAACAGGCGAGATACGCTACAACATGACCAACGATTACATGTTTCGCGCGGTATTACAGGAGAACAGGGAAGCGCTCTGCGG
>JAFSYF010000146.1 GCA_017443695.1 Butyrivibrio sp. | reverse complement strand
TAGGCGGAGATGGCATTCGGGAGAAGGATGCCCATGTAGGTATTCACCCATCCCAGCCTCGCGCACAGCGTATACAGGGGGATGAAGGTGACCTGCTCCGGTACCATCATGGCGCCGATCACCAGCATGAAGAGGAGATCACGCCCGGGGAAACGGCCCTTTGCAAAACCATAGGCCGCAGGCACCCCGATCCCCACCTGAAGCGTCAGGGTGACGACAGTCACAAAGGCGGTATTCATTAGATACCGCAGGAGTGGGATCCTCGACCAGACCTGGAGGAAACTCGTCAGATCCGGTTTGTGCGGCAACAGCCGTGGAACCGTGGTGAGCAACTCCGAAGAAGACTTCATGGCCGTTGTTATCATCCACAGAACCGGAAAGGCCATCACCACCGTGACGATCAGCGCCAGGATAAGCTGAATGGTATCCAGTGTGATTCTCTTTGCTCTCATCTCTCGTACCCCTCTTTTTCATCAGGACTCATACTGAACGTTGCGGTTTGACCACTTCATCGTCGCAAAGGTCACGAGCATCACGAAGAGGAAGAACGCCACTGCCACCACACTCGCACGGTCGATTCTGTAATCCACAAACGCCAGCGTATAGATGTGGTAGACGAGTACCTCCGTGCTGTAGAAGGGGCCTCCTCCGGTCAATACATCCACTGCCTGGAAAACCTTCATCGCGGCGATGAACTGCGTGACAAACAGGAACAGCGTGGTGGGCGCAGATAAGGGCAGCGTGATCTGCGTAAAGAGCTGCAGGCGGGTCGCACCGTCCATCTTGGCCGCTTCATAGTATTCCTTTGAGATCCCCTGGAAGGCGGAGAGGTAGATCATCATCCCGTAGCCGATGGCATGCCATCCGGTCAAAAGTAACAGGGAGATAAAGGCTGTATTCCCGTTCGTCAGCCATTTCACCGGCGTCAGGCCCACCGTGGCGAGCATCTGGTTGATGATGCCGAAATTCTCGTTTAACAGGAACAGAAACACCGTCGCCGAGGTGGACATGGCGATATATTTCGGCAGGATGACGACCGCGCGCAGCACGGAGAAGAACCGGCTCAGCCTGCTGAAAAGTACCGCAAGCAGGATCCCGCCGCCGATGGAGATGCAGATATTGCCGATGGCATAACGAATCGTGATCCAGAAGCTGTCCAGAAACCGGTTCTGCGCCGCCGCGTTGAACAGCCATTTCCAGTTCTTGAGCCCCACATAGTGGACGTCGAGCTTGAGCATGTTCCAGTCGGTGAAGCTGATGCGGATCAGCTCGAAGATCGCGTAATAGTTCAGCACCAGGATCAGGGCGACTGCCGGCAGAACGCAGAGAAACTGGGCGAATCTCTCACTTCTGCGCAGATGGCGTCTCCTGGGAACCGCTCTGGCAGGCGTCTGTGTCAATGCGCTGGCCTGCCGTCTGCCGGCGCCGCCTTCGATGACGCGCAGCCTTTGCCGCGCGGAAACCTTTTTGTCAACTGGTAAGGATACATGCTGGATCATAACAAGCTCTCCCCCTGTGCGAAATGACCTGCGGGGGTTATGGGCCCCCGCAGGCAGATCCTGGCCGGTCAGTTCCCCGACAGGATATAGTTCACGTTATCGGTGGTCCTGGCAATGGTCTCATCGATATCCGCCCCGTTGTTGAAGATCTGTGTCAGCTCCTCCACGATCTCCGTGAGTGCCGGTGTGAAATACGGAGAGCTGTTCTTCGGGATGATATCGTCCATATGAGCGAAGATCACCTCATCATCCGGGTAGAGGGCAGTAAATGCCGCTACAGAATCCTCATCCTCCAGGATCGTGCGTCTCGTCGGCAGATAGGCACTGTCCAGCGCGAACTGCTTCGCATTTTCATCGTTCGTGATATAGGTCAGGAACTGGAAGGCCGCATTCTTGACCGCCTGGTCATTCAGTGCCGGAATGAAGAGTGTCGCGCCGGCTGTCGTCACATGGCGGTTCGCATTCTCCGGATAGAGCGCCAGACCGACATCGAAGCCCGCATCCTTCAGTACCAGATCATAGTATGTGTTGGAGTAGGGGATGGAAACCGCCTCCCCGGCCAGGAACTTGGTCTTTAAGTCTGTCTCCGTGTTGTTGCCGGTGTCAATCCACTCAGCGCCGCCGTTGTCCACCAGCTCCTTGACATCACGCACCCACTGTACGATGGCGGGGTCATCCACTCTGGCGGTTGTGCCGTCACCCAGGGGATCCACGCCGGTCTGGATCAGGAAGGAATTGATGGTGTTAAAGCCGGTGGAACCGCCCCACAGGGACAGCAGCGGCTTGCCGGTGGCCTCGTGGAAGGCGGGCGCCACTTCCTTCAGTTCTGCCCAGGTCTCCGGATAGTGGTCCAGTCCGCCCTCCTTCAGCAGATCCCTGTTGTAGAAGATGTAGGTCGCCGACGGGCCGTAAGGGAACGCATACAGCTGGCCATCCACGGTCACCGGATCGGTGAAGCCCTGATAGAACACATTCACATTGACATCATAGGCGTCCACATATCCATCCAGGGGCTCCGCCACGCCGCTATCCGCGTAGGTGATCACCTGTGGATAGTTGATGGTGGACAGGCCCGGCAGTCCGTCTCTGGCCGCCTGCGCTGCCGCGATCTGTTCCTTGATCACCGGATAACCGCCGATGTAGACCGGCTCCACGGTGATATACTCCTGAGAAGCATTGAAGGCATCCGTCAC